>NZ_JBHWUW010000016.1:40169-151685 GCF_042737245.1 Streptomyces sp. NPDC060002 | reverse complement strand
GGGTGCGTGGTGTTGACCACGCACCCCGGCCGTCGGGCAGTTCCGCTCAGCGCAGGAAGGGGTCCACCGCGACCGCCACGAACAGCAGCGACACATAGGTGATGGACCAGTGGAACAGCCGCATCTCCTTCAGCTTCCCGCCCGAGGCCTCCGCCTTCGCGCGGCTCTGGAGCGCGTGCGCCTCCCACAGCCACCAGCCGCCGGCCACCAGCGCGACCGAGGTGTAGAACCACCCGGTGTAGCCCAGCGGGGTCAGCAGCAGCGAGACGGCGACCATCACCCAGCTGTAGAGGACGATCTGCTTGGCGACGGTCTTGTTGGAGGCGACGACCGGCAGCATCGGCACGCCCACGCGCGCGTAGTCGTCCTTGACCTTCATGGACAGCGGCCAGTAGTGCGGCGGCGTCCAGAAGAACATCACGAGGAAGAGGACGACCGGCGCCCAGGACACCGAGTCCGTCACGGCCGACCAGCCGATCAGGACCGGCATGCAGCCGGCGATGCCGCCCCAGACGATGTTCTGCGAGGTGCGGCGCTTGAGGATCATCGTGTAGACGACGACGTAGAAGAGGAGCGCGCCGAGGGCCAGCCAGGCCGACAGCCAGTTGACGGTCAGACCGAACAGGAGTGTGGAGACCACCGCGAGGGTGATGCCGAAGGCGAGGCATTCACGCGGGCTGACCATTCCGGTGACCAGCGGGCGCTGCGAGGTGCGGTCCATCAGCGCGTCGATGTCGCGGTCGATGTACATGTTCAGCGCGTTGGCGCCGCCCGCGGAGAGATAGCCGCCGAGGCAGGTCAGGAGGACCAGGCCGAGGTCCGGAACGCCCTGCTGCGCCAGGAACATCACCGGGACGGTGGTGATCAGCAGCAGCTCGATGATCCGCGGCTTGGTCAGCGCCACGAACGCCTTGACCCGGGCCCCGAACGGCCGCCGGCTCGGGCTCTGGCTCGTCCCGATCATCCCTACTGGACGGGATTCAACGGCCGTCACGCACACCCCTGACAGAGACTCCCAGCAAGCCCGCGGGTGTGAACTCCCCGTAAAGGCTCGCGCGTACCACGCCACTGTAGACGTTGCCCAGACCCGGACATTCGCGGGGGTGGGGTCGTGTTGGACGGCACCTGCGAAAGAGCCGGAGGGCACTCTGTTGAGCACTCGTACGAGCGGCTCCGTATTCACTTGCCGAACAGGGAACACACCGGTCGGGAGGCGGATCACCAAGACTCCCGGCAGTCTGGAATGACTCGAAAAAATGCACGTTCTCACGGGGGTAGGCTCGACAACGGCCGGTGGGCGCCGCGTGCACCGGCATTCGACATGCGTGACATGTGGAGAGGAGCCCTGACCCAGGGTGAGCACCAAGCCGACCACCACAGACCTCGAGTGGACCGAGTTGGACCAGCGGGCCGTGGACACCGCCCGCGTCCTGGCCGCCGACGCCGTACAGAAGGTCGGCAACGGCCATCCCGGTACGGCGATGAGCCTGGCGCCTGCCGCGTACACCCTCTTCCAGAAGGTGATGCGGCACGACCCGGCGGACGCCGACTGGGTCGGCCGCGACCGCTTCGTGCTGTCCGCGGGCCACTCGTCCCTGACGCTCTACACCCAGCTCTACCTGGCCGGCTTCGGCCTGGAGCTGGACGACCTGAAGGCGTTCCGTACCTGGGGTTCGAAGACGCCGGGTCACCCGGAGTACGGCCACACCACGGGCGTCGAGACGACGACCGGCCCGCTGGGCCAGGGTGTCGCCAACGCCGTGGGCATGGCGATGGCCGCCCGCTACGAGCGCGGTCTGTTCGACCCGGAGACCCCGGCCGGCGAGTCGCCGTTCGACCACTTCGTCTACGCGATCGCCGGTGACGGCTGCCTCCAGGAGGGCATCTCCGCCGAGGCGTCCTCGATGGCCGGTCACCAGAAGCTCGGCAACCTGGTCCTGCTGTGGGACGACAACCACATCTCGATCGAGGGCGACACCGAGACGGCCGTCTCCGAGGACACGGCCAAGCGCTACGAGGCGTACGGCTGGCACGTGCAGCGGGTCGCCCCCAAGCCGGACGGCGACCTGGACCCGCACGCCCTCTACGACGCGATCGAGGCCGCGAAGCTGGTGACGGACAAGCCGTCCTTCATCGCGATGCGCTCGATCATCGCCTGGCCCGCGCCGAACGCGCAGAACACCGAGGCCGCCCACGGCTCGGCGCTCGGCGACGACGAGGTCGCGGCCACCAAGCGCGTCCTCGGCTTCGACCCGGAGAAGTCCTTCGAGGTCGCGGACGAGGTCATCGGCCACACCCGGGGCGCCCTGGAGCGCGGCCAGGCGGCCCGCGCCGTGTGGGAGAAGTCCTTCCAGCAGTGGCGGGACAACAACCCCGACCGCGCCGCCGAGTTCGACCGCGTCGCCGCGGGCGAACTGCCCACCGGCTGGGAGGAGAAGCTCCCGGTCTTCGAGCCCGGCAAGGGCGTCGCCACCCGTGCCGCGTCCGGCAAGGTGCTCCAGGCGCTCGGCGCGGTCATCCCCGAGCTGTGGGGCGGCTCCGCCGACCTCGCGGGTTCCAACAACACGACGATCGACAAGACGTCGTCGTTCCTCCCGGCGGACAACCCGCTGCCGGAGGCGGACCCGTACGGCCGCACCGTCCACTTCGGTATCCGCGAGCACTCCATGGCCGCGGAGATGAACGGCATCGCGCTGCACGGCAACACCCGCATCTACGGCGGCACGTTCCTCGTGTTCTCCGACTACATGCGCAACGCCGTCCGGCTGTCCGCCCTGATGCACGTGCCGGTGACGTACGTGTGGACGCACGACTCCGTCGGTCTCGGCGAGGACGGCCCCACCCACCAGCCGGTCGAGCACCTCGCCTCGCTCCGTGCCATCCCGGGCCTGAACGTCGTCCGTCCGGCCGACGCCAACGAGACGGCGATCGCCTGGCGCGAGATCCTCAGGCGCTGGACGAAGGTCTTCGGCAAGGGCGCCCCGCACGGTCTGGTCCTCACCCGCCAGGGCGTGCCGACGTACGAGCCCGACGAGAACGCGGCCAAGGGCGGGTACGTCCTGTTCGAGGCCTCCACGGGGACGCCGGAGGTGCTCCTCATCGCGACCGGCTCCGAGGTGCACGTCGCCGTCGAGGCGCGCGAGCGGCTGGAAGCCGACGGTGTGCCCACCCGCGTGGTGTCCATGCCGTCCGTGGAGTGGTTCGAGGAGCAGGACCAGGGGTACCGGGACAGCGTCCTGCCCCCGTCCGTCAAGGCCCGCGTCTCGGTCGAGGCCGGTATCGGTCTCACCTGGCACAAGTACGTCGGGGACGCAGGCCGCATCGTTTCCCTGGAGCACTTCGGTGCTTCCGCCGATGGCAAGGTCCTCTTCCAGGAGTACGGCTTCACTGCCGAGAACGTGGCCGACAAGGCCCGGGAATCCCTCGCCGCCGCCCAGCGCTGACGCTCACATACGACACGTAGGAGATGTAATTCCATGACAGACGCACTCAAGCGCCTCTCCGAAGAAGGCGTCGCGATCTGGCTGGACGACCTGTCGCGCAAGCGGATCACGTCCGGCAACCTGGCCGAACTGATCGACCAGCAGCACGTCGTGGGCGTCACCACCAACCCGTCGATCTTCCAGAAGGCCATCTCGCAGGGCGACGGCTACGACCAGCAGCTGTCGGACCTCGCCGCCCGCAAGGTCACCGTCGAAGAGGCCATCCGCATGATCACGACGGCGGACGTCCGCGACGCCGCCGACATCCTGCGCCCGGTCTTCGACGCCACCGGCGGCCAGGACGGCCGGGTCTCGATCGAGGTCGACCCGCGCCTGGCGCACCACACCAAGCCGACGGTCGCCGAGGCCAGGCAGCTCGCCTGGCTGGTCGACCGCCCCAACACGCTCATCAAGATCCCGGCCACGATGGGCGGCCTGCCCGCGATCACCGAGGTCATCGGCCTCGGCATCAGCGTCAACGTCACGCTGATCTTCTCGCTGGAGCGCTACCGCCAGGTCATGGAGGCCTACCTGGCCGGCCTCGAGCAGGCCAAGGAGCAGGGCCTGGACCTGTCGAAGATCCACTCCGTGGCGTCCTTCTTCGTGTCCCGCGTGGACACCGAGATCGACAAGCGGCTCGACGCGCTCGGCACCGACGAGGCCAAGGCCGCCCGCGGCAAGGCGGGCCTGGCCAACGCCCGGCTCGCCTACCAGGCGTACGAGGAGGTCTTCGCCGGCGAGCGCTGGGCCGCGCTGGAGAAGGCGGGCGCCAACAAGCAGCGTGCGCTGTGGGCCTCCACCGGTGTGAAGGACCCCGCCTACAAGGACACCCTGTACGTGGACGACCTGGTGGCGCCGAACACGGTGAACACCATGCCGGAGGCGACCCTGTTCGCCGCCGAGGACCACGGCGTGATCACCGGCAACACCGTCGCCGGCACCTACGAGCAGGCCCGCGCCGAGATCGACGCCGTCGAGAAGCTCGGCATCTCCTACGACGAGGTGGTCCAGCTCCTCGAGGCCGAGGGCGTGGAGAAGTTCGAGGCGTCCTGGAACGACCTGCTCAAGTCGACCGAGGCGGAGCTCCAGCGCCTCGCCCCCACGGAGGGCTGAACTCTGTCGAGCAGCAACCCGCTGCGTGACCCCGCCGACCGACGGCTCCCGCGTATCGCGGGGCCGTCGGGCCTGGTCATCTTCGGCGTCACGGGCGATTTGTCCCGGAAGAAGCTCATGCCCGCCGTGTACGACCTCGCCAACCGGGGTCTGCTGCCGCCGGGCTTCTCGCTGGTCGGCTTCGCCCGCCGCGAGTGGGAGCACGAGGACTTCGCACAAGAGGTCCACGACGCCGTCAAGGAGCACGCCCGCACGCCCTTCCGCGAGGAGGTCTGGCAGCAGCTCGTCCAGGGCATGCGCTTCGTGCAGGGCACCTTCGACGACGACGACGCCTTCGAGCGGCTGCGCGGCACGATCGAGGAGCTCGACAAGGCGCAGGGCACGGGCGGCAACTTCGCCTTCTACCTCTCCGTGCCGCCGCGTTCCTTCCCCGTGGTCATCCAGCAGCTGAAGAAGCACGGGCTGGCCGACCAGAAGAACGGCTCCTGGCGACGCGCGGTCATCGAGAAGCCCTTCGGTCACGACCTCGCCTCGGCCGAGGACCTCAACAAGGTCGTCCACGAGGTCTTCGGCTCGGACCAGGTCTTCCGCATCGACCACTACCTGGGCAAGGAGACCGTCCAGAACATCATGGCGCTGCGCTTCGCCAACACGATGTTCGAGCCGATCTGGAACCGGTCCTTCGTGGACCATGTGCAGATCACGATGGCCGAGGACATCGGCATCGGCGGCCGGGCCGGCTACTACGACGGCATCGGCGCCGCCCGTGACGTCATCCAGAACCACCTGCTCCAGCTCATGGCCCTCACGGCCATGGAGGAGCCGGCCTCCTTCGACGCGGACGCGCTGGCCGCCGAGAAGACCAAGGTGCTCGGCGCGGTGCGGCTGCCGAAGGACCTGGGCCGCGCCACCGTGCGCGCCCAGTACGCGGCCGGGTGGCAGGGCGGCGAGAAGGCCGTCGGCTACCTCGAAGAGGACGGCATCGACCCCCAGTCGAAGACCGACACCTACGCGGCCGTCAAGCTGGAGGTCGACAACCGCCGCTGGGCGGGCGTCCCCTTCTACCTGCGCACCGGCAAGCGCCTCGGCCGCCGGGTCACCGAGATCGCGGTCGTCTTCCAGCGGGCGCCGCACTCCCCCTTCGACTCCACGGCCACCGAGGAGCTCGGCGCGAACGCGATCGTCATCCGCGTCCAGCCGGACGAGGGCATCACGGTCCGCTTCGGCTCGAAGGTGCCCGGCACCTCGATGGAGATCCGGGACGTGTCGATGGACTTCGCCTACGGCGAGTCCTTCACGGAGTCCTCGCCCGAGGCGTACGAGCGCCTCATCCTCGACGTGCTGCTGGGCGACTCGAACCTCTTCCCCCGCACGGAAGAGGTGGAGCTGTCCTGGAAGATCCTCGACCCGATCGAGCGGTACTGGGACAAGAACGGCAAGCCCGCGCAGTACCCGTCGGGCACGTGGGGGCCCGTCGAGGCCGACGAGATGCTCGAGCGAGACGGACGGAGCTGGCGCCGGCCATGAAGACAGACCTCACGGACACCACTGCCAGCAAGATCAACAAGGCGTTGGTGCAGGGCAGGCGGGCGATAGGCACACCCGCCGTCGGCATGGTGCTCACCCTCGTCGTCGTCACGGACGAGGAGAACGCCTACGACGCCCTGAAGGCCGCCAACGACGCGTCGCGCGAGCACCCCTCGCGCACGCTCGTGGTCATCAAGCGCGTCTCGCGGTCCCCCCGGGGCCGCACCCAGTCCCGTCTCGACGCCGAGGTACGCCTCGGCGCGGACGCGGGCAGCGGCGAGACGGTGATCCTCCGGCTGTACGGCGAGGTCTCCGACCACGCCCAGTCCGTCGTCCTCCCGCTGCTGCTGCCGGACGCGCCGGTGGTGGTCTGGTGGTCGGTGGACGCCCCGCGCGACCCGGCGGGCGACCCGCTGGGCGCCCTGGGCCAGCGCCGGGTCACCGACAGCTACGCGGCCGAGAAGCCCATCAACGAACTGCGGGGCCGCGCCGAGAGCTACGAGCCGGGCGACACCGATCTGGCCTGGGCCCGGATCACCCCGTGGCGCTCGATGCTGGCCGCCGCCCTCGACCAGGTCAGCTGCGAGATCGTCTCCGCCGAAGTGGCGGGCGAGGAGTCCAACCCGAGCGTCGAACTGCTCGCCATGTGGCTCGCCGACCGGCTCCATGTGCACGTCCGCCGCGCGATCTCGGCCGGCCCGGGTCTGACCCAGGTCCGGATGGAGACCACCGGCGGTCCGATCACGCTGCACCGGTCGGACGGTGCGATGGCCACGCTGGCGCTGCCGGGCCAGCCGGACCGCGCGGTGGCGCTCAAGCGCCGCGAGACGTCCGAGCTGCTCGCGGAGGAGCTGCGCAGGCTCGACCCCGACGACACGTACGCGTCCGCCCTGCGGTTCGGCGTGGACCGGCTGGGCGGGATCCAGTCGGCCGCGGAGCGGGAGGCGGAGCGGGCCGAGGCCGCCGGCCAGCCCACCCCGTCCCTCCCGGTCCGCGCGGTGCCGGAACCGGCGGGCGCGGGGCGCGACTCCGAGCCGGCCGTGCCGTCCGCGGCCCCGGCCGGCCACGGCGACGCCGACCGGCCCTCGCCGGCGCAGATGCCCCCGGTCAGGAAAGCGGAGCCGCAGTGAGCACTCCCCAGCTGGTCGTGCACCACGACAAGGAACTGATGGCGCAGGCCGCCGCGGCCCGCCTCATCACGAAGATCGTGGACGCCCAGGCCTCCCGGGGCCAGGCGTCCGTGGTCCTCACGGGCGGTCGCAACGGCAACGGCCTGCTGGCCGCGCTGGCCGCCGCGCCCGCCCGCGACGCCGTCGACTGGGCCCGGCTGGACCTGTGGTGGGGCGACGAGCGCTTCCTGCCCGAGGGCGACCCGGAGCGCAACGTCACGCAGGCCCGTGAGGCCCTGCTGGACTCCGTCCCGGTGGACCCGAAGCGCGTGCACGCCATGCCCGCGTCCGACGGTCCGTACGGCGCCGACGTGGAGGCGGCCGCGGCCGCCTACGCGGAGGAGCTGGCCCGCGCGGCCGGCCCCGAGAACCATGGCGACGTGCCCGCCTTCGACGTCCTGATGCTGGGCGTCGGCCCGGACACCCATGTGGCCTCGCTCTTCCCGGAGCTGCCGGCCGTGCGGGAGACCGAGCGCACGGTGGTGGGCGTGCGCGGCGCGCCCAAGCCCCCGCCGACCCGGGTCACCCTCACCCTCCCGGCGATCCGGGCGGCCCGTGAGGTGTGGCTGCTCGCGGCCGGCGAGGACAAGGCGCAGGCCGCGGCGATCGGGCTGTCCGGCGCGGGCGAGATCCAGGCCCCGGCGGCGGGCGCCCGGGGCCGCTCCCGCACCCTGTGGCTCCTGGACACGGCCGCGGCCTCCCAGCTCCCGAGGTCGCTGTACCCTCCGGCGTCCGCCTGACGCGGTCGCCGCTGCACAGAACCAGAACCCGTACGGTCAACCGCCGTACGGGTTCTGCCCGTTGTGGGCCTGGTACGACCCGTACGGGTTGCCCTGGGGAGACGGCTGCCCCGGGCCCGGTGCGTACGGATGGCCGTACGGGTGTCCGTAGGGCTGTCCGTACGGGTTTCCCTGCGGCGGGACCCGGGACGGCGACCCGGCGGGGGTCGGCGGCAGGGTGGCCGGGTGGGCCGCCAGCCGGATGCCGTACCGCCGCTTGAGGCGGCGCATCTCCAGCAGCGCGAGCCCCGTGACCGTCACCGGTGCGCCCAGGATGAAGACGATGCCCATGGTGAGGCTGAGGCCGTGCAGATCGCCGGTGATCAGGTCGGGGACGGCCATCAGCCAGGTCGTCACCGTGGCGAGCAGCGGCGGCAGACAGCGGTGCACCGCTGCGGAACCGAAGAAGTTCCCGGAGAGCCGGACGGCGCCGGCCATCACGAAGAAGGCCATCCAGAGGCCCACGAGGGTGAGCAGCATCCTCGGCATCAGCCCGAGTGTCTCGCTGGACCGGAAGATCCCCACGGTCGTCAGGACACAGCCGATGAAGAGCAGCAGCAGCTTGAGCGAGTCGAGGAGCGGCGACTTCAGCTGCCGGACGGTGCCGGTGTGCCGCCAGACGAAGAGCATCACGCCGACCGTCAACGGGGTGAGGAAGAACAGGACGGCGGAGGCGATGGCCGTGTTCTCCAGCATCTCCTCGAAGGCGAAGCCGCCCTGGACGAAGGTGTAGACGCCGACGGCCGCGACCGCCCCGGCGATGACCCGGCCGCGCTTGAGCCGTTCCACCGTCGGATCGAGCGCTTCCGGTATCCACGCCGGATGGAACACCGCCCACGCCACCTTGTGGGGCTTCAGGAACGAGCGGGCGGTCAGCGAGCCGTCGGTCCAACTCCTGCGCACACGGGTCACGTTGCTCTCCCCCGAGAGATCGGTCTCATGATCGCCGGGGATTCTACGGGAAGCGGACGGCCACTCGCCGCCCGCTTCCCGCTTCTCCCGTCCGGTGACCGCTAGCGGCCGCGCAGCTCCCGGTACTTGGCGACCAGGGCCTTGGTGGACGCGTCCAGGCCGGGGACCTCGGCGCCCTCGGTGAGGGCGGGTTCCACGCGCTTGGCGAGCACCTTGCCGAGCTCCACGCCCCACTGGTCGAAGGAGTCGATGTTCCACACCGCGCCCTGCACGAACACCTTGTGCTCGTAGAGCGCGACGAGCTGGCCGAGGACCGAGGGGGTCAGCTCACGGGCGAGGATCGTGGTCGTGGGGTGGTCGCCCTTGAACGTCTTGTGAGCGACCAGTTCCTCGGGCACGCCCTCGGCGCGCACCTCCTCGGGCGTCTTGCCGAAGGCCAGCGCCTGGGTCTGGGCGAAGAAGTTGGCCATGAGCAGGTCGTGCTGTGCCTTGAGTTCGTCGCTCAGCTCGGCGGCCGGCTCGGCGAAGCCGATGAAGTCCGCCGGGACGATCTTCGTGCCCTGGTGGATCAACTGGTAGTAGGCGTGCTGCCCGTTGGTGCCGGGGGTGCCCCAGACGATCGGGCCGGTCTGCCAGTCGACCTCCTGGCCGTCCCGGTCGACGGACTTGCCGTTGGACTCCATGTCCAGCTGCTGGAGGTAGGCGGCGAACTTGGACAGATAGTGGCTGTAGGGCAGCACGGCGTGCGACTGAGCATCGTGGAAGTTGCCGTACCAGATGCCCAACAGGCCGAGCAGCAGCGGCACGTTGGACTCGGCGGGCGCGGTCCTGAAGTGCTCGTCGACGAGGTGGAAGCCGTCGAGCATCTCCCGGAAGCGGTCCGGGCCGATGGCGATCATCAGCGACAGGCCGATCGCCGAGTCGAAGGAGTAGCGGCCGCCGACCCAGTCCCAGAACTCGAACATGTTGGCCGTGTCGATGCCGAAGTCGGCGACCTTCTCGGCGTTCGTCGACAGCGCGACGAAGTGCTGGGCGACGGCCGTGTCCTTCCCACTCCCGACTTCGCCCGAGCGGGAGGCGCCCCCATCGAGCGCGTCCAGCAGCCAGCTGCGGGCCGAGGTCGCGTTGGTGATCGTCTCGATCGTGGTGAAGGTCTTCGACGCGATGACGAACAGCGTCTCCGCCGGGTCCAGGTCCCGGGTGGCCTCGTGCAGGTCGGCGCCGTCCACGTTGGACACGAAACGGACCGTGAGGTCGCGGTCGGTGTAGCCGCGCAGCACCTCGTAGGCCATCGCCGGGCCCAGGTCGGAGCCGCCGATGCCGATGTTCACCACGTTCCGGATACGCCGGCCGGTGTGGCCGGTCCAGGCGCCGGAGCGGACGCGGTCGGCGAAGCCGGCCATCTTGTCGAGGACCGCGTGCACCGCCGGGACGACGTTCTCCCCGTCGACCTCGATCACCGCGTCGCGCGGGGCGCGCAGGGCGGTGTGCAGGACGGCACGGCCCTCGGTGGTGTTGATCTTCTCGCCGCGGAACAGGGCGTCCCTGAGGCCGAAGACGTCGGTGGCGACGGCCAGTTCGCGCAGGTGCCGCAGCGTCTCGTCGGTGACGAGGTGCTTGGAGTAGTCGATGTGCAGGTCACCGACCCGTAGCGTGTATCCCGCGCCGCGCTCGGGGTCGGCGGCGAACAGCTCCCGCAGCCGTACCTCGCCGAGTTCCTCGCGGTGTTTGGCCAGAGCGGTCCACTCGGGCGTCTGGTTGAGCCTCGTACGGCCGTCTGCGTTCATGTCGGACTTCAGCCCTCTTTCCTCATCTGTCCGTGCTGCGCACGCCTTGCCCCGCCGGTTCCAACCTAGTTGATCAGCGCGTCGGGTGAGCGGACGTGCCACGGTCGCAGGGGGCGACAACAGGTACGTTCGCCTGGCCCACGGGTATCAACGCGGCGACGGCGAGTATGAGAGGCAGGGCCGCGCAGGCGTCGTCGAAGAGGGGCTGAAGGGTGGTCAGCGAGAAGCCGGTGGCGTGCGGACAGAGGGACGGAGGCATGACCGAGGGGCACGGCGCGGGCGGACGGCCACCCGTGGGTGAAACAGGTCCGGCCAGGCGCCCCAGGACACCCGGCCGGTCTCGGTCGTCAGATCTCGCCCCGCAGTTTGGCGAGCGCCTCCGCGAGGATCGCCTCACCGTCCGCGTCGCTGCGCCGCTCCCGCACATAGGCGAGGTGCGTCTTGTAGGGCTCGGTGCGCGGCGGGGCCGGGGGGTTGTCCCGGTCCTGCCCGGCGGGAAAGCCGCAGCGCGGGCAGTCCCAGGTCTCGGGAACCTGCGCGTCGCTGGCGAAGCTGGGCACCGTCTCGTGTCCGTTGGAGCACCAGAAGGAGATGCGCAGACGGGGCGCGGACTCGCCCCGCTCGGCCTCGCCCATCGGCCCCGCCCCGACCCGGCTTCCTCGGATCGCGTTGCCACTTGCCACGGTCGTAACTCCCTGCGTGATGGTGCCGCAAAGCGAGTCGGCGTTTCGCTTCGCTGCGAGCGCCTCAGTCTACGTAAGGCCCAACGCGCGTCCAGTGATTGGAGTTACAGCTCCCACACCTAGACGCAAGCCCCATGATAGGCCGCGCTCAGCTGCGCGTACCGAACATGGGGCCTTACGTACCGGAATGTGTGTGACTGTGCGAAGTTGATCAGCTGTTCGTCTTCATCACGATGCCGAGAACGATGATGCAGGTGAACCACAGCAGACCGATGACGACGGTGATGCGGTCGAGGTTGCGCTCGGCGACCGAGGAGCCGCCGACGGAGGACTGCATGCCGCCACCGAACATGTCGGAGAGACCGCCGCCCTTCCCCTTGTGCATCAGCACCAGCAGCATCAGCAGCAGGCTGAAGACGATCAGGGCGATCGAGAACCCCAAAACCACGGCTGGACCAACTTCCTCGGATTCGGATAACGACTCGGACGAACGACGGGGGCATAGCGACAACCGCTATGCCCCCGCAAGGGTACGACGGATCGCCGCTACCGCATACTCACAGCTCGGATCACTGGTCGCGGAAGCGCACGATCTTGACGAACTCGTCGGCGTCCAGCGAGGCACCGCCGACCAGCGCGCCGTCGATGTCGGCCTGCGCCATGATCTCGGCGACGTTGCCGGACTTCACGGAGCCGCCGTACTGGATGCGGACCTTGTCGGCCAGCTCCTGGGTGTAGAGCTCGGCGATCTTGCCGCGGATGGCGGCGCAGACCTCCTGCGCGTCCTCGGCGCCGCAGACCTTGCCGGTGCCGATGGCCCAGACGGGCTCGTAGGCGATCACGATCGTCTCGGCCTGCTCGGCCGCGAGATCCTTCAGACCGCCCTCGACCTGGGTGAGGGTGTGGGAGACGTGGTTGCCCGCCTCGCGGACGTCCAGTTCCTCACCGACGCACAGGATCGGGGTCAGACCGTGCTTGTAGGCGGCCTTGACCTTGGCGTTCACGAGCTCGTCGGTCTCGTTGTGGTACTGGCGGCGCTCGGAGTGGCCGATCGCCACGAACGTGCACTTCAGCTTGGCGAGCATCGGGCCGGAGATCTCGCCGGTGTAGGCGCCGGAGTCCTGCGCCGAGATGTCCTGGGCGCCGTACTTGATCTTCAACTTGTCGCCGTCGACCAGGGTCTGCACGGAGCGCAGGTCGGTGAAGGGCGGCAGGACGGCGACCTCGACGGCCTCGTGGTCCTTGTCGGCCAGGGCGAAAGCGAGCTTCTGGACGTGGGCGATGGCCTCGAGGTGGTTGAGGTTCATCTTCCAGTTGCCCGCCATCAGCGGCGTGCGAGTGGTCATGCGGGGTCAGCCTTCCAGTGCGGCGAGACCGGGGAGCGTCTTGCCCTCGAGGTATTCGAGGGAGGCGCCACCACCGGTCGAGATGTGGCCGAATGCGTTCTCGTCGAAGCCCAGGAGGCGGACGGCCGCGGCGGAGTCGCCGCCGCCGACGACCGTGAAGGCCGGGGAGTCGATGAGGGCCTGGGCTACCGCCTTGGTGCCCTCGGCGTAGTCGGGGTGCTCGAAGACGCCCATGGGGCCGTTCCAGAAGACGGTGCCGGCGTCGGCGAGCTTCGAGGCGTACAGGGCACCGGTCTCGGGACCGATGTCGAGGCCCATCAGGTCGGCGGGGATGGCGTCCGCGGCGACGGTGACGGGGTCGGACGGGGCCTTGGTCTTCAGGTCCGGGAACCGGGCCGCGGCCACGACGTCGACGGGCACGATCAGCTCGACGCCGTTCTTCTCGGCGCGCTCGACGTACTCATTGACGACGGGCAGCTGATCGTCCTGGACGAGGGAGGCACCGATCTCGTACCCCTTCGCCTTGAGGAAGGTGAAGGCCATGCCGCCGCCGATGAGGAGGCGGTCGGCCTTGCCGAGCAGCTGGTCGATGACGGCGAGCTTGTCGGAGACCTTGGAGCCGCCGAGGGCGACGACGTAGGGCCGCTTGACGTCGTCGGTGAGCTGCTTCAGGACGCCGACCTCGGTGGCGATCAGGAAACCGGCCGCGTGCGGCAGCCGCGCCGGGAGGTCGTAGACGGAGGCGTGCTTACGGTGCACCGCCCCGAACCCGTCGCCGACATAGAGGTCGGCGAGTTCGGCGAGCCGGTCGGCGAAGGCGCCGCGCTCGGCGTCGTCCTTGCTGGTCTCGCCCGCGTTGAAGCGCAAGTTCTCCAGGACTGAGACCTGGCCGTCGGTGAGGCCCGCGACCGTGGACCGCGCGGACTCGCCGACCGTGTCGGTCGCGAAGGCCACGGCCGTGCCGAGGAGTTCACCCAGCCGGGCGGCGGCGGAGGCGAGGGAGAAGGCCGGGTCCGGCGCGCCCTTGGGGCGGCCCAGGTGCGAGGCGACGACCACCTTGGCACCCGCGTCCGCGAGGGCCTTGACGGTGGGCAGGACGGCCCGGATACGGCCGTCGTCGGTGATGGTGCCGCTGTCGAGCGGCACATTGAGGTCGGCGCGGACGAAGACCCGCTTGCCTGCGACGCCTTCGGCGAGAAGTTCGTCGATCGTCTTCATTACGGGGGCTCCTGAGGAGGGCTCGTGGTGCTCGTGATCGCTCGTGATCGCCGGCAACCGTGAAGAAGGCTGATCCGTACGTGCGTCAGGGCTCGGGCGGCGCGTCCCTGCGCCGCCCGAGCCCTGCACTCACATCAAGGTGCCTGATCCGACGATCAGAGCTGGCCGCCGACGAAGACCGTCAGGTCGACGAGGCGGTTGGAGTAGCCCCACTCGTTGTCGTACCAGCCGAGGATCTTCACCGAGTTGCCCTCCTGGACCATGGTCAGGGAGGAGTCGAAGGTGCAGGAGGCCGGGTCGCCGACGATGTCCGAGGAGACGATCTGGTCCTCGGTGTAGGTCAGGTAGCCCTTGAGGTCGCCGTCCTCGGAGGCCTTCTTGAACGCGGCGTTGACCTCGTCCTTGGTGACCTCGCGCTGGAGCGTCACGACGAGGTCGGTGGCCGAGCCGGTCGGGACCGGGACGCGCATGGCGATGCCGTCCAGCTTGCCCTTGAGCTGCGGGAGGACCAGGGCGGTGGCCTTCGCGGCACCCGTCGTGGTCGGGATGATGTTCTCGGCGGCGGCGCGGGCGCGGCGCAGGTCCGAGTGCGGGAAGTCCAGGATGCGCTGGTCGTTGGTGTACGCGTGGACCGTCGTCATCAGACCCTTGACGATGCCGAAGTTCTCGTCGAGGACCTTGGCCATCGGCGCCACACAGTTGGTGGTACAGGAGGCGTTGGAGATGACGTGGTGGTTGGCCGCGTCGTACTTGTCCTGGTTGACGCCCATCACGATGGTGATGTCCTCGTCCTTGGCCGGAGCCGAGATCAGGACCTTCTTGGCGCCGCCTGCGATGTGCTTCTCGGCGTCGGCCTTCTTGGTGAAGATGCCGGTCGACTCGATCACGATGTCGACGCCCAGGTCGCCCCACGGGATGTCCGCCGGGTTGCGCTCGGACAGCACCTTGATGGTGTGACCGTCGACGGTGATCGTGTCGGCGGTGTGCGACACCTCGGCCTTGAGACGGCCCAGGATGGTGTCGTACTTCAGCAGATGTGCGGTGGTCGCGGTGTCACCCAGGTCGTTGACAGCCACGATCTCGATGTCAGCACCCTGCTCCAGCAGCGCGCGGAAGTAGTTACGACCGATGCGGCCAAAGCCGTTGATGCCTACGCGGATCGTCACGAACCGATCTCCTCGTTGATACACCGGCTATGCGGTGCCGGCGAGCTGTATTTGGGATGTCCCCGACCACCCACGACCCTACCTCTCCGAGGCCGCCGGAGTGACATCGACTTCGCCCATACACGGCAGGGCGGTCCGTACCCGCCAGTAGGGGTACGGACCGCCCGGACCGGAAGGCCCGATCGCTCGATATGATTACGATCTGTCACACGCCGTTGACTACCGTGCTTCAGCTCTCAAGTGAGGCAAGGGCCTTTCCGATGAGCGCGACACGGTCGGCCGCCGAGGCGACGTGCTCCAGGCCGAAGCCCAGCAGCACCGTGTCGTCGGTGGTGACCGCTCCGTACGTCTGGAACAGGGCGCCGGTGCGCGTCCAGTCCTTCAGGACGGCGGGGCTGCCCGCGGGCGGACCCGCGACCTGCCAGGCGCCGAGCGACGTCTCGAAGCCCTCGGTCCCGGTGGCGGTGCCGCCGACGACCAGCGAGGTGTCGTCCACGAGGACTCCGTGGCCGCCGCTGCCGGGGTCGGTGACATAGGAGATCGAGATCTCGACCTGCTTGCCCGCGTAGCCGCTGAGGTCGAAGTTCACCTGCTGCCAGCCGCTGGAGGCGCCGGTGAGGGCGTTCCAGGAACCGGTGGTGCCGGTCGCGGCACAGTTGCCCGCGCCGAGGGTGAGGTAGTGCCGCAGCCACGGGTGCTCGCCGACGTAGAAGCCGCCGTCGCACTCCGCGGGGACGGCGGTGCTGCTGGCGCCGCCCGCCTCGGGGAGCGTCGTCCAGTCGTCGGCGCCGACCGTGTGGATCTCGACGATCGCGTTGTCGTAGCCGGGCTCGGTGTCCCACAGCAGCTGGGTGCGCAGGGCCGGCTTGCCCGCCGCGGCCACACCACTGAGGTCGACGGTGCGGGTGAGCCGCTTGTAGCCGTCGTCGGTGTGCACGGCCGCGGCCATGTACGAGCCGGCGAACGGCCCGTACGGGTTGACCGTCCCGGCGAACTGACCGGCGCCGGCGCTGGCGAACTGCGGGTGGGCGCCGGCCGGCAGCTCGTCCGAGGTGACGCCGTAGGTACCCGCCCTGTCGAGCGGGTTGCCGGTCGCCGGGCCCAGGGCCCCGCCGGCGCCGCCGAGCTTGCCGGAGCCGGTGAAGCCGGTGGCGCCGGGGGTCGAGGTCCGGGAGTAGGCGCCCAGGTAGTACTGGCTGAAGTCGTTCGACGGGGTGCCGTCACCGAGGTCGACGTTGCCACCGGCCAGCTCGCCCGCCTCGATCAGCTTGCCGCCCTCGTTGAGGAAGGCGCGCAGTTCGAGCTGGGTCGGATTGCCGGGGACGCTCGCGCCGGTGTAGTGGACGACCGTGTCGAAGTGGCTCAGCACGCCGAGCGCGTCGGGCGCGCCCTGGGTGGCGACGTCCCAGACGATCGCCTTGCGGCCGTTGGCCTTCAGCGCGTCGACGTAGGTCTGCGCCTGCGTGGCGGCCGTGCCCTCCTCTGCCACGACGAGGGTGCCGGCCCTGGGACGCGCGGCGACCGTGTAGGTGAAGTGCGCGCTGGAGACCTTCTTGCCGTTCTTGGTCTCGCCCGTGAACCACACCTCGACCTTGTCGCCCGGTTCGCCGTCCCGCACCTTGGCCCGGTACTCGTCGAAGTAGAGGTTGTCGTCACCGCCGAAGGTCTCGCCGCCCTTCCAGGCGTTGAGCGCCTGGTCCCGCGTACGGCCGCCGTTGACGCGGTACTTGAGCTCCTTGTCGCGGATCGCCCTGCGTGCGACGACGGAGACCGCCTGGTCGGCGCCGCGCGAGTACGAGGTGGTGAACGGCGCCGGGGTGAAGTCGGCGGCGGCCAGACCGACCGACGACTTCGGCTGGTCGGGGTGCGCGGCGGACTCCGCGACGGAGAGCGCGAACGGGACGTTCTTGGCGAACTCGTCCTGGATCAACTTCTCGTCGTCCGGGAAGTTGAAGACCGACTGGCAGTCGGCGGCGTTCCACTGATCGTTCGGGTCGATGCCCGACGCGGTCTGGCAGGTCGACATCTCGGGGGTGAACATCGCCGTGCCGTTGACGTTCGCCGCGTGCCCGTCGGCCTCGCCGTTGGTCGTGTACAACTCCGAGGAGACCTGCGGGTGGTAGCCCGGGACCGCGGAGTTGTCGGGGGTGCCGGCGAGCGCCTTGTAGACGACGTCGTCCGGGGTGTCGGTCGCGACCTGCCAGCCGACGCCGTACAGCAGCAGCTCGGCGGCGGAGTGGTAGTTGATGCCGTACGTGAACCCGATCCGCTTCTCGAAGGCGTCGAGCGCCTTGGTCTCGGGCTCGGAGCCGGGGCTCACGCCGCGGTAGGTCTGGCTGGTGGGGTTCGGGGACGAACCCTCGTCGTCGTAGCCCCACTTGTAGGGAAAGTTGCGGTTGAGGTCGACGCCGTCGCCGGTGGAGATCGCGCCGTCGCCGTTGACGTCCCGCAGGTTCTTGCGCCACAGGCGGTTGTCGGTGTTCTCGAAGGTGTAGTCGTAGCCGTCCGGGTTGGCCGACAGGACGAACCACAGCTCGCTGGAGTCGACGATCTTCTGTACGCGCCGGTCGGTCTTGTAGGTGTCCAGGTAGTAGTGCATCAGCCGCCGGGTCATCTCCGGGGTGATCCACTCCCGCGCGTGCTGGTTGGACATGTACAGGACCGAGGGCTTGGAGCCGTCCTTGGACTTCTTCGCGTTCCTGGTCAGTTTGAGCGCGAGGATGTCGTGGCCTTTGACCGTCTTGCCGATGGAGACGACCTTGGTGAGGCCCGGGTTCTCCTGGGCGGTGCGGAGGATCTCCTCCTGGAGACCGCCGCTGCCGCTGTACGGTCGGAACACCCCGTCGGCGGCGGCCTCGACGCGGTTCTCCGCCTTGGCCGAAAGAGTGTGCTCGGAGAGGGCGACGCCCTGCTTCTCGAGCTTCTTCGACTGCTGGTCGGTGAGGTAGACCTCGACCGTCGCGGTGCCCTTCTCGGGCGCCTGCTCGCTGAGTTCGTGACCGTCCTGGCCGGCCGCCAGCAGCAGGGGTACCTGCTGCTTGGTGACCTCGGCGCGGAAGACCTTGACCTCGTCCGCGTCGGGTTTCGGTGTGGTGCCGGGCTGTGCCTGGGCGATGGGTGCGAGTGCCGCTCCGCCGAGCAGCAGCGCGCCGACAGCGAGGATCGATCTCGCTCTTCGTCTCATGAACCCCCCTAGCCTGAGTTCGCCCCAGCAGCGAACTCTGCCAGGCTCATGACAGTTCATGATCCAGTCAAGAGCGCCTCAAAGCCACGCAAACGCCGGTGGTGTCACCCGAACGGGCGACACCACCGGCGCTCCTGAGGAACCATCAGCAGAACTGTCCGTCAGCCGACCAGATTGTCTGCGAGCTCGTCGCTGAGGTTGGCGTCCGTGCCCGCGATGCCGAGGTCGGAGGCCCTCTTGTCGGCCATCGCCAGCAGTCGGCGGATCCGTCCGGCGACCGCGTCCTTCGTCAACGGCGGGTCGGCGAGCGCGCCCAGCTCCTCCAAGGAGGCCTGCTTGTGGTCCATGCGGAGCCGGCCGGCCGCCTCGAGATGCTCGGGCACCTCGTCCGCGAGGATCTCCAGGGCGCGCTGGACGCGGGCCCCGGCGGCGACGGCCGCACGCGCCGAGCGGCGCAGGTTGGCGTCGTCGAAGTTCGCGAGACGGTTCGCCGTGGCCCGCACCTCGCGGCGCATCCGGCGCTCCTCCCAGGCCAGCACCGACTCGTGCGCGCCCAGCCGGGTGAGCAGCGCGCCGATGGCGTCGCCGTCACGGACCACGACCCGGTCGACCCCGCGCACCTCTCGCGCCTTCGCGGCGATGGACAGCCGACGGGCGGCGCCGACCAGCGCGAGCGCGGCCTCCGGGCCCGGGCAGGTCACCTCCAGGGAGGACGAGCGGCCGGGCTCGGTGAGCGAGCCGTGCGCCAGGAAGGCCCCGCGCCAGGCCGCCTCCGCGTCGCAGGTCGCGCCGGAGACCACCTGCGGGGGCAGACCCCGGATCGGGCGGCCTCGGCCGTCGACGAGTCCCGTCTGCCGGGCCAGCTGGTCACCGCCCGCGACCACCCGCACCACATAGCGCGAGCCGCGGCGCAGACCGCCGGGAGCCATCACGATCAGCTCCGAGCTGTGGCCGAAGATCTCCAGGATGTCCCGCTTGAGCCGGCGGGCCGCCATCGCCGTGTCCAGCTCCGCCTCGATCACGATCCGCCCGCTCACCAGGTGGAGGCCGCCGGCGAACCGCAGGATGGCGGAGACCTCCGCCTTTCTGCAGCAGGTCCGGGTGACGGGTAGCCGGGAGATCTCGTCCTTCACCGCTGCCGTCATCGCCATGGGCCGATCCTTCCATGCATCCGAAAAATACGGTCGTACGCGGCAGCCAACAGCTCCGGGTCATGCCTCGGGGTTCCGTCGGGCCGGGCCACCGGCGCCAGCTCGACCGCGGCCCCGAACCGTTTGGCGGCGTCGGTCAGCGAGTCGCGGTCGGGCACGGCGGCCACGTCGGCCAACACCACGTCCAGGGCGAGTTTAGGGGCGTGTCGCCCCAAAACCTCCAAATGACGCTGCGGGGAGAAGCCGTCGGTTTCTCCGGGCTGCGGGGCGAGGTTCAGGGAGAGCACCCGGCGCGCCCTCGTCTCCATGAGGGCGTCCAGCAGATCCGGCACCAACAGGTGCGGCATGACGGAGGAGAACCAGGAACCGGGCCCGAGCACCACCCAGTCGGCGTCCAGGACGGCGTCGACCGCCTCCGGGACGGCCGGCGGGTCGTGCGGCACCAGGTGCACGGACTGCACCTCGCCGGGCGTCAACGCCACGGTCGCCTGTCCCCGGACCGTGTCGACGTCGTCCGGCCGCTCCGGATCGTGCCCCTTGACCAGCGCCTGGAGCTCCAGCGGCACGGCGGACATGGGCAGCACACGCCCCTGCGCGCCCAGCAGCTTGCCGACCAGGTCCAGAGCCTGGACGTGGTCACCGAGCTGCTCCCACAGGGCGACGATCAGCAGATTGCCCACCGCGTGGCCGTTGATCTCGCCCTGCGACTGGAAACGGTGCTGGATGACCCGGGCCCAGGTCTGGCCCCAGTCGTCGTCACCGCACAGCGCGGCCAGCGCCTTGCGCAGGTCACCGGGTGGCAGTACGCCCAGCTCCTCACGCAGCCGTCCGCTGGAACCACCGTCGTCGGCCACCGTGACGACACCGGTGAGGTCGCCGGTGATCCGGCGCAGCGCGGTGAGCGAGGCCGACAGTCCCATGCCGCCGCCGAGGGCGACGACCTTGGGCTGGGTGCCGCGGCGGCGCGGTTTGCCGCCGCGTGCCTCGACCGGCCGGACCACACGCCCGTCGGAGGCGCTCCTGCGCAGTCGGCCGAGCCGTGGAGAACGTCCTGTCATTCCCGTCCCATGTCCCGGTGCACGACCACCGTCTCCACGCCCTCGGCCGCGAGACGCGCGGCGAGCTTCTCCGACATGGCCACCGAGCGGTGCTTGCCGCCCGTACAGCCGACCGCGATGGTCACATAGCGCTTGCCCTCCCGGCGGTAGCCCGCGGCGACCAGCTGGAGGAGCTCGGCGTACCGGTCGAGGAACTCCTTGGCGCCGGGCTGGTTGAGGACGTACGCCGAGACCTCCTCGTTGAGGCCGGTGTAGGGGCGCAGCTCCGGGACCCAGTGCGGGTTGGGCAGGAAGCGCATGTCCACGACCAGGTCGGCGTCGACCGGCAGGCCGTACTTGAAGCCGAAGGACATCACCGTGGCCCGCAGCTCGGGCTCCTCGTCACCGGCGAACTGGGCGTCCATCTTGGCGCGCAGTTCGTGGACGTTGAGGCTGGAGGTGTCGATCACCAGGTCGGCGTCGCCGCGCAGCTCGCGCAGCAGCTCGCGCTCGGCGTCGATGCCGTCGACGATGCGGCCGTCGCCCTGGAGGGGGTGCGGGCGGCGCACGGACTCGAAGCGGCGTACCAGGGCGTCGTCGGAGGACTCCAGGAAGACGATCCGCCGCGTGACGCCCTTCGACTCGAGGTCGGCGAGGGACTCGCGGAGGTTGTCGAAGAAGCGCCGGCCGCGGACGTCGACGACGACCGCGATCCGCGCCACGTTGCCCTGGGAGCGGGCGCCCAGCTCCACCATGGTGGGGATCAGGGCGGGCGGGAGGTTGTCGACGACGAACCAGCCGAGGTCCTCCAGACACTTGGCTGCCGTCGAGCGGCCGGCCCCGGACATGCCGGAGATGATCACCAGCTCGGGGATGGCCGCGTCGGGGATCCCTGGCGGCGTGACGTCCGTACTCACCTGTGCTCCGTCTTCCTGACGTACTTCTTGCTGAGGGCTGTCGGGGACCGCGGGGTGCGTGGTGGAATCCTCGCCTGGTTTCCTGGGTCCCTGCTGGGGCGCGGCTGTGGGCACAGTAGTGGGCGCCTGTTCCTGCTCCGGTGTGGGGTGTGCGTCGTGCTCGGTCATGTCTCCTGCCCCCGTCTTTCTTCCGGGGCGCCCGTCGTCACGGGATCTCCGGGGGAACCCACCGTCGTATCGGATTCCTCATCATCAATGATCTCTCCGGTCGCCGTGTTCACGGCGGGGGCGGGCGATGCCGCCCGGGCGAGGGCCGCGGCGATGGTCTCGGCCGTCTTGCGGCCTATGCCCGGCACCTCGCAGATCTGGTCGATCGTCGCGGCCCGCAGCCTCTTGACCGAGCCGAAGTGCTTGATCAGTGCCTGCTTGCGCGTCTCGCCGAGGCCGGGGACGTCGTCCAGTGGGCCGGCGCGGAAACGCTTGGCCCGCTTGGTGCGCTGGTAGGTGATGGCGAAGCGGTGGGCCTCGTCACGGACGCGCTGGAGCAGGTAGAGACCCTCGCTGCTGCGCGGCAGGACGACCGGGTCGTCGTCGTCCGGCACCCAGACCTCTTCCAGGCGCTTGGCGAGGCCGCAGACGGCGATGTCGTCGATACCCAGCTCGTCCAGCGCCCGCTTGGCCGCCGCGACCTGCGGCTGTCCGCCGTCGACGACGACGAGCTGAGGCGGGTAGGCGAAGCGCTTGGGGCGGCCGTCGTCGTCCTTGAGGCTGCTGGTGAGAGGTGCTTCGGTGGCGTCGGTGAGGGGTGCTTCGGTGGCGTCGGTGAGGGTGGTCTCGGTGGCGTCGGCCAGCGGGTTCTCGCCGTCGGTCCACTCCCCCGTCCGCTCCTTCTCGGCGATGTAGCGCCGGAAGCGGCGGGTGATCACCTCGTGCATGGAGCGGACGTCGTCCTGGCCCTCGAAGCCCTTGATCTGGAAGCGGCGGTACTCGCTCTTGCGCTGGAGGCCGTCCTCGAAGACGACCATGGAGGCCACCACGTCATCGCCCTGGAGGTGCGAGATGTCGTAGCACTCGATCCGGAGCGGCGCACTGTCCAGGTCGAGGGCCTCGGCGATCTCCTCCAGGGCACGCGAACGGGTGGTCAGGTCGGAGGCGCGCCTGGTCTTGTGCAGGACGAGCGCCTGCTGCGCGTTGCGCTCGACGGTCTCCATCAGGGCCTTCTTGTCGCCCCGCTGCGGGATGCGCAGCGACACGTTGGACCCGCGGCGCTCGGTCAGCCACTCCTGGACGGGTTCGACGGGCTCCGGCAGGGCGGGGACCAGGACCTCCTTGGGGACGGAGTCGCCCCGCTCCTCGCCGTACAGCTGCTGGAGGGCGTGCTCGACGAGGGCGCCGGTCGTGACGTCCTCGACCTTGTCGGTCACCCAGCCGCGCTGGCCGCGTACACGTCCGCCGCGGACGTGGAAGATCTGGACGGCCGCCTCCAGCTCGTCCTCGGCGACCGCGATCAGGTCGGCGTCGGTCGCGTCCGCGAGCACGACCGCGTTCTTCTCCATGGCCTTCTTCAGGGCCTCGATGTCGTCGCGCAGGCGGGCGGCCCGCTCGTACTCCATGTCCTCGGCCGCCTCCCTCATCTGCTTCTCCAGCCGGCGGAGGTAGGTGCCCGTGCGGCCCGTCATGAAGTCGCAGAACTCGTCGGCCAGTTCCCCGTGGTCCTCGGCGGAGACCCGGCCGACGCACGGCGCGGAGCACTTGCCGATGTAACCGAGCAGACAGGGCCGGCCGGTGCGGGTGGCGTTCTTGAAGACGCCGGCGGAGCAGGTGCGCACGGGGAAGACCCGCAGGAGCAGGTCGACGGTGTCCCGGATCGCCCACGCGTGCGCGTACGGTCCGAAATACCTGACGCCCTTCTTCTTGTGGCCGCGCATCACCTGGACGCGCGGGAACTCCTCGTTCATCGTCACCGCGAGGTAGGGATAGCTCTTGTCGTCGCGGTACTTGACGTTGAACCGGGGGTCGTATTCCTTGATCCAGGAGTACTCCAGCTGGAGCGCCTCGACCTCCGTGGACACCACCGTCCACTCCACCGACGCGGCCGTGGTCACCATGGTGCGGGTGCGCGGGTGGAGCCCGGACAGGTCCTGGAAGTAGTTCGCCAGGCGCTGGCGCAGGCTCTTCGCCTTTCCGACGTAGATCACCCGGCGGTGCTCGTCGCGGAATCGGTACACCCCCGGGGAGTCCGGGATCTGTCCCGGCTTGGGGCGGTAGCTGGAGGGGTCGGCCATGTCTCACACCCTACTGGCGCGGGGTGACACTCCGGCGGGCTGTGGACAACGGCCGGGTGTCCGAGAGGGCTGTGGACAAGCGGGGCGCCGGGGGCGGGAACCGGAGGCGTCGACTCGGCCACACGCACGTGCCACTCGGGCATCAGGTGTTGTCGGGACTTGGTCAACACGCTTCAATGCGGGGGGACTCGGGCCCTGAGGGCCGCCCTACGGATGTGAAGGAGCTCCGGCGACGCCGGAAAGGCCCCGACCACCCACACGAACGGTCCGACCAGCCGTCGTGAGCTTTCACAGAGAGGCCCCTGCATGCCGCACGCCACACAGCACGCGGACGCCGCCGTCTACGCCACCTCCGCGGAGTTGGACACGGCCCTGCGAGGCGGTCCTTTCCATGTGGCGCTGCGTGCCGCGATCGCCGCCCGTGGCCTGCCCCTGCAACGTGTCCAGCACCATCTGTCGCGCTACGGGGTGAAGGTGGGCGTGACCAGTCTGAGCTACTGGCAGCAGGGCGCCCGGCGGCCGCAACGCCCCGAGTCGCTGCGCGCCGTGCGTGCGCTGGAGGAGATCCTGCACCTGCCGGACGAGTCCCTGATCCGGCTGCTCGCGGAGCCCGACGGCGGGGACGGCGGCACGGCCACCGGACTGTCCGCGGGCCGCTCCTACCGCTCGCTCCTGGAGGCCTCCGGCATCCTCGAACAACTGCTCGGCGAACTGGAGTGCCCCATCGACGGGGGGCTGCACACCCTGGGCCACCACGAGCGGGTCCGTATCGGGTCGCGCCGCGAGCTGCTGGGACGCGAATCCCAGCACATCGTGCGCGCCCACCGCGACGGCGTCGACCGTTTCGTGGCCGTCCATCACGGCGACCCGGGCTGCGCACCGGAACGGATGACGGTGCGCGCCCTGGAGAACTGCCGGGCCGGCCGTGTCCGCAGCCACCATGACACCGGGGTGCTCGTGGCCGAACTCCTCTTCGACACCCGGCTGAGGGCCGGCGACACCTTCCTCTTCCGCTACGCCGTCGAGGACGGCACCGCCGACGTGTCCCGTGAGTACGTTCGCGGCTTCGGGGCGGCGGGCGGCCAGTACGCCCTCCAGATCCGCTTCGCCGAGAACGCCCTGCCCGTGCGCTGCCACCGGTTCACCCAGCACTCGGCGGCGGCCCCGCGCGGCGGCCGCCAGGAGCTGCCGCTCAGCGGCCGGCACCGTTCGGTGCACCTCGTCGAGCCACGGGTGCGGTCGGGCATGGTCGGCATCGGCTGGGACTGGGAGTGAACCGCGGCCGTCGGCGGGCCTCGACGGCCTTCGGCGGACCCCGGCGGACCCCGGCGGACTTGGACGCAAGCTTTTGCGCGCGGCTGCGCATGGGGTAGCTTCCCGGCCTGCGGCTCACCTGCTCCTGCGTCCGTCGCACCTCGTGCGGCTGCCCCGCGGACACGGTCCGAGCAGTCGCAGACAGCCTGAGAAAGGAACCGCCCCGTGATCGTCGTCGCCGGTGAGGCCCTGATCGACCTGGTACCGCAGGGTGCGGGCGCCCTCGCGGGTCTGCGGCCGGCGCTCGGCGGCGGCCCCTACAACACGGCCGTCGCCCTCGGCCGCCTGGGCTCCCCCACGGCCTTCTGTTCCCGAACCTCGCGGGACGCCTTCGGCGAGGCGCTGCTCGCCGGGCTGCGGGACTCGGGCGTGGACGTGTCCGCGGTGCAGCGCGGTACCGAGCCGACCACGCTCGCGGTCGCCACCCTCGACGGGAACGGTTCGGCCGCCTACTCCTTCTACGTCGACGGCACCGCCGACCGGCTGTTCACGGCCCCGGACACACTGCCCGCGGGCACGCGCGCGGTGTCCTTCGGCACCTGCTCGCTCGTCCTGGAACCGGGTGCGAGCGCGTACGAGGAGCTGATGCGGACCGCCGCGTCACAGGGGCTGTTCACTGCGCTCGACCCGAACATCCGGGCCGGGCTGATCCCCGACGCCGACGCCTACCGGGCCCGCTTCGAGAGCTGGCTGCCCTCGGTGTCCCTGCTCAAGCTCTCCCAGGAGGACGCCGAGTGGCTGGGCGGCACCCCGCGCGAGTGGCTGTCCGCCGGCCCCTCGGCGGTCGTGATCACCCAGGGCGGTGACGGGCTGACCGCCTTCACCCAGGGCGGGGCCGTGTACTCGGTGCCGGGCGAGCGGGTGGACGTCGTGGACACCATCGGCGCCGGGGACACCGTGAACGCGGCTCTGCTGCACACTCTTTCGGCGCGGGACGCCCTGTCCCCGGCAGGCCTCGCGGACCTGGGCGCCGACGGCTGGGAGCAGTTGCTGCGGTTCGCCGCCCGCGCGGCGGCGATCACCTGCTCCCGGGCCGGCGCGGAGCCGCCGTACGCCTGCGAACTGGGCGGCTTCCCGGACCTGTTCTAGGGGCTGCCGGGACGGTCGAAACGGCGAACGGCGCCCCACGGGGAGTTCCCGCGGGGCGCCGTACCTTTCACTCAGCTCGCCAGGCCTCGCGGCCCGGATCTTCCGGGGCTGCCCACGGCCTGGTGCGCGGTCACAGGCCTCACGGCCCGTGTCCCGTCAGGCCTTGCGGGCCCGCGCGGCCTTCTTCGCCGGGGTCGCCTTCGTCGTCGCCCCGGCGGCCTTCTTGGCCGCCGTGTTGTTCGCGGCGGCCGTCCTGGCCGTGGCCGTCTTGGCCGTGGCCGTCTTGGCCGTGGCCGTCTTGGCGGTCGTCGTCCTGGCGGTCGTCGTCCTGGCGGTCGCGGTCTTGCGTGCCGTCGTCTTCGCCGCGACCGTCTTCTTCGCCGCCGCCTTGCGCGGGGCTTTCACCGGAGCCGCGTCGCTGATCCGGTCGGCGCCGAGAACCTCCCGCAGGAACTTGCCGGTGTGGCTGGTCGACACTGCGGCGATCTCCTCCGGCGTGCCCTCGGCGATGACGAGGCCACCGCCGGCGCCGCCCTCAGGGCCCATGTCCACGACCCAGTCGGCGGTCTTGATCACGTCGAGGTTGTGCTCGATGACGATGACCGTGTTGCCCTTGTCGACCAGGCCGGCCAGCACCCTCAGGAGCTTGCTGATGTCCTCGAAGTGCAGGCCCGTCGTCGGCTCGTCCAGGACGTAGACCGTGCGGCCGGTGGAGCGCTTCTGCAGCTCGCTGGCGAGCTTCACACGCTGGGCCTCGCCGCCGGACAGGGTGGTCGCGGCCTGCCCGAGCCGGACGTAGCCGAGGCCGACGTCCTTCAGGGTGTTGAGGTGGCGGGCGATCGCGGGGACGGCCTCGAAGAACTCCGTCGCCTCCTCGATCGGCATGTTCAGGACGTCGGCGATGGACTTGCCCTTGTAGTGGACCTCCAGGGTCTCCCGGTTGTAGCGGGCGCCGTGGCAGACCTCGCACGGGACGTAGACGTCCGGGAGGAAGTTCATCTCGATCTTGATCGTGCCGTCGCCCGCGCAGTTCTCGCAGCGGCCGCCCTTGACGTTGAAGGAGAAGCGGCCGGGCAGATAGCCGCGGACCTTCGCCTCGGTGGTCTCCGCGAACAGCTTGCGGACGTGGTCGAAGACACCGGTGTACGTGGCCGGGTTGGAGCGCGGGGTGCGCCCGATGGGCGACTGGTCGACGTGCACGACCTTGTCGACGAGATCATCGCCGTCCACGCGCGTGTGCCGCCCCGGCACGCTCCTCGCGCCGTTCAGTTCGCGGGCCAGGTGCGTGTACAGGATGTCGTTGACCAGCGTCGACTTGCCGGAGCCGGACACGCCGGTGACCGCGGTGAACACGCCCAGCGGGAAGGACACGTCGATGTCCTGGAGGTTGTTCTCGCGGGCGCCGTGGACGGTGAGCCTGCGGGACGGGTCCTGCGGGCGCCGGATGTCGGGCACCGGGATCGCCTTCTTGCCGGACAGGTACTGCCCGGTCTGCGACTCGGTGTTGGCGAGCAGTTCCTTCAGGCCGCCGCTGTGCACGACGTTGCCGCCGTGCTCGCCGGCGCCGGGACCGATGTCGACGATCCAGTCGGCGACCTTGATGGTGTCCTCGTCGTGCTCGACGACGATCAGCGTGTTGCCCATGTCCCGCAGCCGGACCAGGGTCTCGATCAGCCGGTGGTTGTCGCGCTGGTGCAGGCCGATGGACGGCTCGTCGAGGACGTACAGGACGCCGACGAGACCGGAGCCGATCTGGGTGGCCAGGCGGATGCGCTGGGCCTCACCGCCGGAGAGCGTGCCGGCCGCGCGGTTGAGCGAGAGGTAGTCCAGACCGACGTCGACGAGGAACCGCAGTCGCTCGTTGACCTCCTTCAGGACGCGCTCGGCGATCTTCTTGTCGCGGGCGTCGAGCTTCAGCTCGCCCAGGAAGTCCGCACAGTCGCTGATGGACATCCCGGAGACCTCGGCGATGGACTTCCCCATGACCGTGACCGCGAGGACGAGCGGCTTGAGGCGGGTGCCCTCACAGGTGGGGCAGGGCACCTCGCGCATATAGCCCTCGAAG
Organism: Streptomyces sp. NPDC060002; assembly: GCF_042737245.1. Lineage (NCBI taxonomy): Bacteria > Bacillati > Actinomycetota > Actinomycetes > Kitasatosporales > Streptomycetaceae > Streptomyces > Streptomyces sp. NPDC060002. The sequence goes on along the minus strand of NZ_JBHWUW010000016.1, from coordinate 123,461 downwards.
CGCTCACGGCTGGCGTCGCTCTCGGCCTCGCCGTGCCGGCGCTTCACGAACGGAAGGGCGCCCTCGAAGGGGGTCGTGTAGACGCGCTCGCGCCCGTACCTGTTGCGGTAGCGGACCTCGATTTGTGTCTTGTGGCCGTGCAGCAGGGCCTTCCTGGCGCGCAGCGGCAGCCCCGCGAAGGGGATGTCCGTACGGAAGCCGAGCGCGTCCGCGAGGGCGCCGATCAGCCGGCCGAAGTAGTCCTTGGTGTGGCCGTGCGACCAGGGGTGGATGGCGCCCTCGTCGAGGGACTTGTCCTCGTCCGGGACGATCAGCTCGGGGTCGACCTCCATGCGCGTGCCGATGCCGGAGCACTCGGGGCAGGCGCCGAAGGGCGAGTTGAAGGAGAAGGAGCGGGGCTCCAGCTCCTCGAAGGACAGGTCGTCGTACGGGCAGTACAGGTGCTCCGAGTACATGCGCTCGCGCTCGGGGTCGTCCTCGGGGAGGTCGACGAAGTCGAGCACGACCATGCCGCCGGCGAGGCCGAGGGCGGTCTCCACCGAGTCGGTGAGCCGGCGCTTGGCGGACTCCTTCACCGTGAGGCGGTCGATGACCACCTCGATGGTGTGCTTCTCCTGCTTCTTCAGCGTGGGCGGGCTGGACAGCTGGATCGTCTCGCCGTCGACCCGCGCGCGGGAGTAGCCCTTGGTCTGGAGGTCGGCGAACAGGTCGACGAACTCTCCCTTGCGCTCGCGCACCAGTGGCGACAGCACCTGGAAGCGGCTTCCCTCGGGCAGCTCCAGGACCCTGTCGACGATGGCCTGCGGCGACTGGCGCGTGATCGGCCGGGAGCACTCCGGGCAGTGCGGCTTGCCGATGCGCGCGAAGAGCAGGCGCAGGTAGTCGTAGACCTCGGTGATGGTGCCGACCGTGGAGCGCGGGTTGCGCGAGGTCGACTTCTGGTCGATGGAGACGGCCGGGGAGAGGCCCTCGATGAAGTCGACGTCCGGCTTGTCCATCTGGCCGAGGAATTGGCGGGCGTACGAGGAGAGGGACTCGACGTAGCGCCGCTGGCCCTCGGCGAAGATGGTGTCGAAGGCCAGCGAGGACTTGCCCGACCCCGACAGGCCCGTGAAGACGATGAGCGAGTCGCGAGGCAGGTCGAGCGAGACATTCTTGAGGTTGTGCTCGCGCGCGCCACGGACGATGAGACGGTCGGCCACGCCGGTCCGCACCTTTCTTGAGAGAAGTGACAGGGGCGGGGCCCCCGTCTTCTTCAGACTAGGGCGAGCCACTGACAACGCCGGTCGGGATTCACCGGTCAACAACATTCCCCGGCCTTCCAGCATGCCCGACGCCGCCACCGACCTTATAGCACGCGCATTCGATTTGCGGGCTTGCTCGACCACCTTCACCCGAAGGGGTGGCGGGGCTAGGGTCAGCACCATGATTGATCACGCTCATGACCTGGAGTCTGTACGTGACGCGACCGAGCGGCTCCTCACCGCAGTCGCCAAACTGGACAACGCGTCGGTGGCCGAGCCGTCACGCCTGCCCGGCTGGAGCCGCGGACATGTCCTGTCTCACATCGCCCGCAACGCGGACGCCCTCGTGAACGTCCTCGAGGGCCGTCCGATGTATGGCGACGCACATGTCCGCGACGCCGACATCGAGCGGGACGCCCCGCGCCCCCTGTACGTCCAGCTCACGGACGTACGGGAGAGCGCGGCCCGCTTCCAGGCGACGGGGGCCGCGCCCGCGGACTGGTCGCGCACGGTGGCGCTGCGCAACGGGGTCGTCGACGCGGCGGCCCGCGTGCCGTTCCGGCGGTGGGTGGAGGTGGAGCTGCACGCCGTGGACCTCGGCATCGGCTACGAGCTGGAGGATCTGCCGGAGGAGTTCGTCGTTCGGCAGATCGGCTTCCTCGCGGAACGCTTCGCCGGACACAGGGCCGTACCGTCGACGGGCCTGAGGAGCGACGACGGCGGGATCTGGACCACGGGGGGCGGCTCTCCCGGCGGCCCCGTCGGCGTCAGGGGCCCGGCCCCGGAGCTCCTGGGCTGGCTCGCCGGGCGCCGCGACGGCTCGGGGCTGACGGCGGACGGCGGGCCGCTGCCGGTCCTTCCGCCGCTATAGGCTGCCGCCATGACGTACAGCGGAGAGGTGACGGTCGGCGGGCCGGCGGACGTGCACGAGCTCAAGGACCTGATGATCACCAAGATCGCGGTCGGCCCGATGAACAACAACGCCTATCTGCTGCGCTGCCGGGCCACGGACGAGCAGCTGCTGATCGACGCGGCCAACGACGCGCACGCCCTGCTCGGCACGATCGGTGACGACGGCATCGCGTCCGTCGTCACCACCCATCAGCACGGCGACCACTGGCAGGCGCTCGCCGAGGTCGTGGCGGCCACGCGCGCGCGTACTTACGCGGGCCGGGAGGACGCCGAGGGCATCCCTGTGACGACCGACGTCCCGGTCGACGACGGTGACGTCATCCGGGTGGGGAACGTGGAGCTCACCGCGCGCCATCTGGTCGGGCACACGCCCGGCTCGATCGCCCTGGTCTACGACGACCCGCACGGCCACCCCCATGTGTTCACCGGCGACTGTCTCTTCCCGGGTGGCGTGGGCAACACCCGCAAGGACCCGGAGGCGTTCGCCACTCTGATCCGCGACGTCGAGACGAAGATCTTCGACGTGCTGCCGGACGAGACCTGGGTCTATCCGGGCCACGGCAACGACACCACGCTGGGCACGGAGCGGCCGCACCTTCCGGAGTGGCACGCGCGCGGGTGGTGAGTTCTCATCGCAGAGGGCGTGCGTTGCCGAACGCGCGCCCCGTGTGATTCGCGCGCACGCGCCGGTCCCTCGCACGCGCTCCCCGCACTTGTGGTTGCGCGGTCAACTGGTGACAGTTCCGCGTGGGATGACGGCTCCGGCGCGGATCGGGCCGCCGGTCTACGATCCCCGCCCTCGGCCGGCGGCCCAGGCGGGTCCGCCGAACCTGTTCACAAGAACGCAACACCCGTTCCCAGTATGCGGACAGGTGAGGGTGTGACCTCGACAAACAGGGGTTCTCGCTGCCACTCTCCCGCCATGCACCTCGCCCCTCGTGTACTGCGCCGCGCCGTCGCCGGCGCCACCGTGGCCCTCCTCGCGACCGCCGTCGGCTGTGCCCCGCAGCCGGAGGAGAAGGCGGCCTCGACGCCTTCCGGTTCGAGCGCGAACGCCTGCGCCAAGGGCAAGCTGGCCACCGAGACCTCCGGCAAGCTGACGATCGCGACCGACCAGCCCGCGTACGAGCCGTGGTTCAAGGACGACAAGCCGGCCAACGGCGAGGGCTTCGAGTCGGCGGTGGCGTACGCCGTGGCGGAGCAGCTCGGTTACGACAAGAGCGCCGTGGTCTGGCAGAGCGTGCCGTTCAACAAGGCCTTCGCACCGGGCGCGAAGACCTTCGACTTCGACATCAACCAGGTGTCGATCAGCGACGAGCGCAAGAAGGCCGTGGACTTCTCGTCCGGCTACTACGACGTGCGCCAGGCCGTCATCGCCCTGAAGGGCACGAAGGCCGCCGAGGCGACCGGCACAGCGGACCTCAAGGGCCTCAAGCTGGGCGCCCAGGTCGGCACGACCAGCCTCGACTACATCGACGACGTGGTGAAGCCGAGCCGGGACGCGGCCGTCTACGCCAAGAACGACCAGGCCAAGTCCGCCCTGAAGAACGGCCAGGTCGACGCCATCGTCACCGACCTGCCGACCGCCTTCTACATCACGTCCGCCGAGGTCACGGACGCCGAGATCGTCGGCCAGTTCGAGAACCAGGGGGGCACTCCCGAGCAGTTCGGTCTCGTGCTCGACAAGGGCAGCGCGCTCACCTCCTGCGTGACCGGCGCCGTGGACGCGCTCCGCGAGGACGGCACCCTGGCGAAGATCGAGCAGCAGTGGCTCTCCGACGCCGTCGACGCCCCGGTGCTCAAGTGACGGTCACGAAGGACGAGTCCGGCCGGGAAGGCGCGGCCGACGAGGGCGACATGTCCGGGGGCGACAAGGGCGCCCCCGACGACGGATACGTCCCCTCGCCGCGGCGGCTGGAACGCGAGCGCCACAAGCGCACGCGTGCCCGCCGCGCCACCGCGATAGCCGCGGTGTCGACCCTGGTCACGGGCGCCGTCCTCTACCTGGTGGTCGTCGGCGCACCCGGCTGGCCGCGCGCCAAGGAGACCTTCTTCAACGGGCAGTACGCGCGCGAGGCGTTCCCCAAGGTCCTCGAAGGGCTCTGGCTGAACGTCAGACTGCTGCTGATCTGCGGCGCGGCCGTGCTGGTCCTCGGCATGCTCATCGCCGTGGCCCGCACCCTGCGCGGGCCCGTGTTCTTCCCGCTGCGGGCGCTGGCGGCGGCGTACACGGACTTCTTCCGCGGTCTGCCGCTGATCATCAACCTGATGATCGTGGTGCTGGGCGTCCCGGCACTGCGGCTCCAGGGCGTGACCGTCGACCCCGTCCTGCTGGGCGGTACGGCACTGACGCTGACGTACTCGGCGTACGTCGCCGAGGTGTTCCGCGCGGGCATCGAGTCCGTGCACCCCTCCCAGCGCGCCGCGGCCCGCTCGCTGGGCCTGAAGAACCGGCAGTCGCTGCGTTTCGTGGTGCTCCCCCAGGCCGTGCGCCGCCAGGTCCCGCCGCTGCTGAACGACCTGGTGTCGCTCCAGAAGGACACCGGTCTCGTCTCGATCGGCGGCGCGATCGACGCCGTCCGCGCGGCGGACATCATCGTGGGCCGCAGCCTGAACTACACGCCGTACATCGTCGCGGGACTGGTCTTCGTGGCCCTGACCATCCCGATGACCCGCTTCACGGACTGGGTGACGGCCCGGATGGACCGTCAGCGGGCCCAGGGAGGAACGACATGAGCGACGCTCCGGTACTGCGGATGGAGTCCGTCCGCAAGACCTTCGGCGGGTCCGTCGTCCTGCGGGACGTCGATCTGGAGGTCGCCCCGCACACGGTGACGGCGCTGATCGGCGCCTCCGGCTCCGGCAAGTCCACGCTGCTGCGCTGCGCCAACCTGCTGGAGGACATCGACGACGGCGCGATCTGGCTGGACGGCGAGGAGATCACCGACCCGCGCGTCGACCAGGACGCGGTGCGGCGCCGGATCGGCGTGGTCTTCCAGGCGTACAACCTGTTCCCGCACATGACGGTGCTGGAGAACATCACGCTCGCCCCGCGCCGTGTGCACGGCGTCGCCCGCGCGCAGGCCGAGACACACGCCAGGGAGCTCCTGGAGCGCCTCGGGCTGGCCGGTAAGGCCGACGAGTATCCCGACCGGCTCAGCGGCGGCCAGCAGCAGCGCGTCGCGATCGTGCGCGCGCTGGCCGTGCGTCCCCGGCTGCTGCTGCTCGACGAGATCACGGCGGCCCTCGACCCGGAGCTGGTGGGCGAGGTCCTGAACGTCGTCCGCGATCTGAAGGCCGACGGCATGACCATGGTGCTCGCCACCCATGAGATGGGCTTCGCGCGCGAGGTCGCCGACCAGGTCTGTTTTCTGGACGGAGGCGTCGTGCTGGAACGGGGCAGCGCCGAGCAGCTCTTCGGCGACCCGCGGCAGGAGCGCACCCAGCGCTTCCTGCGGCGGATCGTGGAGGCCGGCCGCCTCTAGGGCGCGCGGTAAGGGGCGCCGGCCTGGAGGGCGATACTTACGCGTCCGCCTTGCCCGCCCCCGCCAGCGCGGCGACGCGCTCCACGCCGAACACGTATCCCTGCACGCCGCAGCCCGCGATGACGCCGTCGGCGCGCAGCGAGACGTAGGAGTGGTGCCGGAAGGACTCGCGCCGGTGGATGTTGGAGATGTGGACCTCCAGCACCGGCAGGCCGTCACAGGTGTTGAGGGCGTCCAGGATCGCGACCGACGTGTGCGAGTAGGCGCCCGGGTTGATCACGATGCCGCAGTGGTTCAGCCGCGCCTCGTGGATCCAGTCGACCAGGTGACCCTCGTGGTTGGACTGCCGGAAGTCGACGGTGCCGCCGTGCGCTGCCGCAGCCCCGACGCACAGCGCCTCGACGTCGGCGAGCGTGTCGGAACCGTAGATCTCCGGCTGGCGCTGGCCCAGGAGGTTCAGGTTGGGGCCGTTCAGGATCATGATCGGGGCGTTGGCCAGGCTGCGGGGCACGGTTCCTCCGGTCCGTTCGTGGACGGCCCGTCGGGGGGCCGCCGCTCGGACCGGTTTATCACGGTGAAACCGCAGGGCAGCAGGCCGTACCCTCCCGGGATGACGACGCCCTCGTATCCCCCGAAGCCCGCGCCCGGCGACCGCATCGCCGTCGTCTCGCCCTCCGCGGGCCTGCCCGGGCTCTTCCCACGCCCCTACGAACTGGGGCTGGAGCGGCTGCGCGGGGAGTTCGGTCTGGAGCCCGTCGAGTACCCGACGACGCGCAGGACGGCGGCGACCCCGCGGGAGCGCGCCGACGACATCCACGCCGCGTTCGCCGACCCGGGCGTACGGGCGGTCATCGCGTCGATCGGCGGCGAGGACCAGATCACCGTACTGCCGCTGCTGGACCGGGAGTTGCTGCGCGCCGACCCGAAGCCGTTCTTCGGGTGGAGCGACAACACCAACCTGCTGGCGTTCCTGTACAACTCCGGTGTCGTGGGCTACCACGGCGCGAGCGTGATGTGCGAGCTGGGGCGCCCCGGAGCCATGCACCCGCAGACCGCCGACTCGCTGCGCGCCGCGCTGTTCACCTCGGGCCCCTACGAGCTGCGGCCCGCCGAGCGCTGGAACGACGTCGACCGCGACTGGGCCGACCCGGCGGCCTTCGAGTCGGAGCCCGACACCCGGCCGGGCGCCGGCTGGAGCTGGCTCAACGCCGACCGCGTCGTGGAGGGCCGCAGTTGGGGCGGCAACCTGGAGATCCTCTCCTGGCTGCTGATGGCCGACCGCGAGATCGCCCGCGATCCCGCGGCGTACGACGGCGGGGTGCTGATCCTGGAGACGTCGGAGGAACTGCCGAGCGCCACGGAGGTCTTCCGGATCCTGCGCAACATGGGCGAGCGCGGTCTGCTGCGGCGCTTCCCGGCGCTGCTGATGGCCCGGGCCAAGAGCTGGTCCTTCGAGCACCCCAACAGCCCGGAGAAGGCCGCCCGTTACGCAGCCGAGCAGCGCGCGGCGGTGGAGCGCGCGCTGCGGACCTACGCGCCCGACGCCCTGGCCGTCTTCGACGTGGACTTCGGCCACACCGACCCGCAGCTCGTCATCCCCTACGGCGGCACGATCCGTGTCGACGGTCCCGCACGGCGCATCACCGTGACCTACTGAGCCCCCGTGCGGCGGTCCGCGCCCCCGCACGCCCCCGTAACCCGCGATCACTGTGGGTAGTTGACGCGGCATGCGCGACGTACACACCGTGAAGGCGCCCTCCATGCCACGGCTCGCGGCCGCCTCCCTCGCCGGGACGGCCATCGAGTTCTACGACTTCTTCGTCTACGGGACCGCGGCCGCGCTGGTCCTGGGGCCGCTGTTCTTCCCGACGTTCTCGCCGCTGGCGGGGACACTGACCGCGTTCGCGACGTTCGGCGTGGGATTCGTGGCGCGGCCGCTGGGCTCGGTGCTGTTCGGGCACATCGGGGACCGGCGCGGGCGCCGGCCGGTCCTGGTCGCCTCCCTGCTGCTGACCGGTGCCTCGACGGTCGCGGTCGGCTGCGTGCCGACGTACGACTCGATCGGGGTGGCCGCTCCCCTGCTGCTGCTCGTCCTGCGTTTCCTCCAGGGGCTGGGGCTCGGCGGGGAGTGGGGCGGCGCGGTGCTGCTGACCGCGGAACACGCGCCCGCCGAGCGGCGCGGGCTGTGGTCGAGCTTCCCGCAGGTCGGCCCCGCGGTGGGCTTCGTGCTCGCCAACGGGGTGGTGCTGGTCCTGTCGGTGACGCTGACGGAGGCGCAGTTCACGCAGTGGGGGTGGCGGGTGCCCTTCTGGGCGGCCGGGGCGCTGGCCGTGCTCGGGCTGTGGCTCCGGTCGTCGCTGCCCGAGAGCCCCCGGTTCCTGGAGATCGACGACCACGCGCGGATGCCGCTCGCCGAGGTCGTGCGTGACCACTGGCGACTCGTCCTGCTGACCGCCGGCGCGCTCGCCGTCGGGTACGCGATCTTCTACGCCGTGACGACCTGGTCCCTGGCGTACGCGACGGAACGGCTCGGGGTCAGCCGCACGGTCATGCTGGTCTGCATCATGGCCGCCGTGGTGGTGAAGGGTGCGCTGACTCCCGTGGTGGCGATGCTCGGCGACCGCTTCGGCCGCCGGCCGTTGTGCCTCGTGGGCTGCGCGGCGGCCGCGCTGTGGATGTTCCCGCTGGTCGCGCTGCTCTCGACCGGCCAGCCGCTGCCGATGTTCCTCGGCTTCCTGGGTGCGCTGCTCGCCTTCGTCACGATGTTCGCGGTGATCTCGGCGTATCTGCCGGAGCTCTACGCGCCGCGCGTGCGCTGCACCGGTGCGGCGGTCGGCTACAACCTGGGGGGCGTCTTCGGGGGCGCGCTCACGCCGATCGTGGCGACCGCCCTCGCCGAGCACTCGGGGCGCGTCCCGTGGGGTGTCGGCGCCTATCTGACGGGGATCGCGCTGGTCAGCCTGGGCTGCTTCGCGCTGCTGCCGGAGACCCGGCCGGTGCGGGTGGCGGCCGTGCGGCCTGCTACGGATTGATCGCCAGTTCCAGGTAGGCCGCGAACAGCACGAGATGGACGCCGCCCTGCAACGGTGTGGCCCGTCCCGGGACCACCGTCAGCGAGCTGACCACGACGGTCAGCACGAGCAGCACCATATGGGTGGGGCCGAGGCCGAGGACGAGCGGCCCGGAGAGCCAGACGGAGGCCAGGGCGACCGCCGGGATCGTGAGCCCGATGCTGGCCATCGCGGAGCCGAGCGCGAGGTTGAGGCTGGTCTGCACCCGGTCTCGGCGGGCGGAGCGCAGCGCGGCGATCGTCTCGGGGAGCAGCACGAGCAGCGCGATGATCACACCGACCACCGCTTGGGGCAGTCCGGCGGCATCCACTCCGGACTCGATCGTGGGCGAGACGCCCTTGGCGAGGCCCACCACACCGATCAGGGCCAGGCCGAGCAGCCCGAGGCTGATCAAGGCGGTCCGGGCGGTGGGGACGCCGGCGTGGTCGTCGGCGGTGATCACGTCTCCCTGCCGGGTGATCGGCAGGAAGTAGTCGCGGTGCCGGATGGTCTGCGTCGCCACGAACAGGCCGTACAGGACCAGGGAGGACAACGCGGCGAAGGTGAGCTGGACGGCGGAGAACTCCGGGCCGGGTTTGCTGGTGGTGAAGGTCGGCAGGACCAGGCTGAGCGTGGCCAGGGTCGCGACGGTCGCCAGCGCCGCGCCGGTGCCCTCCGGGTTGAAGATCGCCGTGCCGTGGCGCAGCGAGGCGACCAGGAGGCACAGGCCGACGATGCCGTTGCAGGTGATCATCACGGCCGCGAAGACCGTGTCCCTGGCCAGGGTCGAGCTCTTGTCGCCGCCGTCCGCCATCAGTGTGACGATCAGGGCCACCTCGATGATCGTCACGGCGACCGCGAGGACGAGGGATCCGAAGGGTTCACCGACCCGGTGGGCGACGACCTCCGCGTGGTGCACGGCGGCCAGGACCGCTCCGGCGAGGACCAGCGTCACCACGGCGACCACCGCGCCGGGCAGGTCGCGTCCCCAGGTCAGGGCCAGCAGGACGACCGCCAGAGCCGGCACGAGGGCTGTCCAGCGGGTCGTGACCGACCTGAGCCGAGCGATCATTCAGCGATCGTCGCAGAGCCGTAGGGGCTCCGCATTCCGGCCCGACGGGCGGGTGCGCCACTGCCGTCACCTGAAGTCGGTCGTGTCCTGCACGTCGCAGTCGATGAAGGACGGGGGCCGGGTACAGAGCGCGGCCATCCGCTCCGCGAACTTGCCCGTCTCCGGGTCGCCGCTGTTGCGCACGGCCTCCTCGGGGGAGTCGAACTCGATCACCGCGAGGTAGCGGTTCGGCTGGTCGCGGTCCTTGAGGACGAGGCGGCGCTTCGGGCCGTCGGCTCGGCCCGTGACGCGCTGGTCCCCCTCCTCGGCCAGCGCCCGCATCTCCTCGATGCGGTCGGTCTCGAACTCGACGATCTGGACGAACCTCGGCGATGTGCCCACGGTGCCTCCACCCGGAACCGGCGTCCCCGGGTGGAAACGCCCCGCTCCAACGAAGCACCGGGAGCGGTGCTCGGCAATTCACCGCGCACCGCTCCCGGGGGTGGTTGTTCCTACGTCCTCCGTGCTCAGGCCTCGATGCTGTCCTTCGGAGCGCCTTCGCTCTCCGTCCGCGCCGCCTCGGCCGCCGCCTGCTTCTTCGAAGCCCGCAGGCTGGTGAGCGTGGTGACGATCAGGACGGAGCAGATGACGCCGAGCGAGACCGGGATGCTGATCTCGGGGACGTGGACCCCGGACTCGTGCAGGGCGTGCAGCACCAGCTTCACGCCGATGAAGCCCAGGATCACCGACAGGCCGTAGCTGAGGTGGACGAGCTTCCGCAGCAGGCCGCCGATGAGGAAGTACAGCTGCCGCAGACCCATCAGGGCGAACGCGTTGGCGGTGAAGACGATGTACGGGTCCTGCGTCAGGCCGAAGATCGCGGGGATCGAGTCGAGGGCGAAGAGCACGTCGGTGGTGCCGATCGCGAGCATCACGACCAGCATCGGGGTCATGACCCGCTTGCCGTTCTGCTCGATCCACAGCTTCGTGCCGTGATAGCGGTCGGCGACGCCGAACCGCTTCTCCACGGCCTTGAGCAGCTTGTTCTCCTCGAACTCCTCGTCCTCCTCGTCGGCCCGGGCCTCCTGGATGAGCTTCCAGGCGGTCCAGATGAGGAAGGCGCCGAAGAGGTAGAACACCCACGCGAAGCTGGCGAGGATCGCGGCGCCCGCGGCGATGAAGATCGCCCGCAGGACCAGGGCTATGAGGACACCGACGAGCAGGACCCGCTGCTGGTACTGCGACGGGACCGCGAACTTCGCCATGATCAGAACGAAGACGAAGAGGTTGTCGACACTGAGCGACTTCTCGGTGATGAAACCCGCGAAGAACTCGCCGGCCGGCTCACCGCCGCTGAAGAGAAGCAACCCGACTCCGAAGAGCCCGGCCAGGGCGATCCAGACGACGGTCCAGATCCCCGCCTCCTTGATCGACACGTCGTGCGGTTTGCGGCCGATGAAGAAGTCGACCGCGATGAGGGCGGCAAGGCCCACGATGGTGAGGACCCATAGGGCCAGGGAAACATTCACTGCGCCTCCGACAGTACGTAACGGCAGGTGATCAGCGTCGTCGCGCTGCCGGAGGTCTCTTCCACCCGAAATGGGCCGACGCCCCGGGATCAGGCCTGATCCGTATTGACGGGTGCGCCGCAGTAGGGAGTACTCCCCTCCGTGAGGAAAACAGTACCCCAACCACCAAGAAAAGGTAAAGCGATTGGCAAAAGAAAGACCAAGTCTCCTGGTCAGGTGCCTTTACTAGTACTTGACACGAGCCGCCGCCACCTGGGCGAGGACCTGCTGAAGCACCTGGCTGCCGGGCGGCACGAGGCTCGGTTCATACGTCCAGGCATGCCCCACCCAGGGATCGGCGAGGTGGTCCTCGGCCACCGGCGTCAGCCGCAGCAGCGCACGCCACAGCGGGTCCAGCAACGGACCGTAACCGTCGGCGTCCTCCCGGTCGGCGACCATCATCAGGTGGACGCCGACACCGGGCCCCTCGTCCGCGAGGTAGCGCAGCTGGGTCACGGCACGATCGTCGAAGCCGTGCGGGAAGTCATTGACGACCAGGAGCTGCTGGGCCGTGTCGAAGCCGGGCGGCAGCGAGTCGGCCATGCCGCCTCGCACCGCCATCTGCACCAGGTCGACCCGCTCGGTGAGCCGGCCCAGGACCGCCGCGACCCCTGCCGCGCCGACCGCGGGCGGGGCCGCGAGCACTCCGCTCTGCACCAGCGGCGCGAGTTCCCTGGCGCCCGAACCGGCCGGATCGACGACGTGCACGGTGAACTCGTCCGCCGGATGCACGGCCAGCAGCCGGGCCGTGTGCGCCACGGCCGACTCCATGGCGAGGCGGCGCAGTTCGTGGGAGTCGGCGAACGACCCGTCGGACGAACCCGACCGACCGCTGTCGATCCACAGGCCGCGTTCGAGCGGGAGCCTGACCAGCATCGGAATGTGCAGCGGGTCGCTCTCCGGAAGGTGGAGGTCGCCCAGCCGCACGGCCATGGGCATCTCCATGGGGACGCGGTAGGCGTGCCAGACGGGGTTGTCCCAGCGCGCGTACGCCGCGGGCAGCGCCGGTTCGACGACGTCGGCCTCGGCTCCCAGCTGGACGAGATCCCGGTCCAGGGCCTCCCGGGCCTGGTCGACGAGCTGGATGTGCTTGGCCTGGGCCGCCTCTCGGGCGGCGTCGCCCTGGCCGCCCATCCTGCTGCGCGGATCGGACAGGACCTGGTCCAGCTCCTTCTCCATCCGCGTATCGGCGAAGTCGACGGCACTGCGGTACGCGGCCGTGCTGCGGGCCAGGTCCTCGAACATGCCCCAGACCTGGTTGTAGAGCCGCTCCTCCATGGACCAGCCGGTCGCGTCACCCGCGACGGGCCGGGCGGGCTGCCCGGGCTGGGCCGGGGGCGCGGTGGGCGCAGGCGGGGGCGGAGCGGCGTTCTGCCGGCGTGGGTGGCTGTAGTCGATCGAGCCACCGGTGGTGGCTGTCGCCGGCGTCGGCTGGGTGGCGTCGGGATCCGGCGGCGGCGCGGCACCCGCCGGGTAGCCCGTACCCGAGGGGCCCTGCGGGTTCTGGGCCGCCCCGTACGGGCCGGTACCGGCCTGGGTGCCCTGCGCACCGTACGGCGAACCGCTCTGGTCCGGGCCGAGGGCGGACGCGGCCGCCTGCCGGGAGCGGTCGCCGTCTCCCGTACGCGGCGGCGCCGGCACCGAGCGGGCCAGTCCCTGGACCACGGCGTCGTTGATGCCGGCCGCGAGTCGGTGCGCCTGGGACAGGCCCTGGTCGGTGAGGAGTTCCGCGAGGCCGCCCGCGTAGCCCTGGCCGACGGCGCGCACCTTCCAGGCGCCCTGCCGCCGGTACAGCTCCAGCGCGACGACCGCCGACTCCGCGTCCAGGCCGGTGATGGTGTACGTGGCGACCTCGGTGCCGTCGAGGCCGGTGACCGCGACGAAGGGGGCCGCGACCGAGCCGAAGCTGACCGGCCCGCCGACGCCCGCGGGCAGCGCGAGCAGCACGCTGACCCGGTGCACGGCCGCCGACACGGCGTCCAGGTCCACCGCGAGGCGGTGATCGGCGGCCGCCTGCCGGGAGACCTCCAGGCCGGGCAGTGTGGGTACGCCGGGGTGGGCCACCCACTCGACGCCGGGGACCGTGCCGCTCTCGTCGCCGAGCGTGGCAACCGCCATGACCGGCCCGCCGGCCGAGACCCGGATCTCGAGGCGGACCTGGGAGAGCGGGTGGTTCTGCCCCCGCACCAGCTCGGCCGTCATCGCCTGTCGTCCCCCTGCGTCGCGTGTGGTGTCGTCTTGGGTGCCGCTCTCCGCCCTACAGCGCGGGCAGGATCGCGGGCATCAGGTCCTGGAAGGTGCGGCCGTTGGCCGGCGCGCCGAGGGCCGTCATGTTCCAGCCCCCGCCCACCCGGTGCACCTTCGCCATGATCTGGGCCGTGTAGGCGCCGCCGCCCGCCAGCGTGTACCGCGCGAGCTCCTGGCCGTTGGTCTCGTCGACCAGACGGCAGAAGGCGTTCTGCACTTCCTGGAACGTCTGGCCGGTGAAGGAGTTCACCGTGAAGATGATCTGGTCGATGTGGACCGGTACGCGCGCGAGGTCGACGAGGATCGCCTCGTCGTCGCCGCCCTGACCGACACCGCCGACGAGGTTGTCACCGGTGTGACGGACCGAGCCGTCATCGCTCACCAGGTGACGGAAGAAGACGACGTCGACCGGCTGCTTGTCGGCGAACAGGACGGCGGAGGCGTCGAGGTCGATCTCCCGGGTCCGGGAGCCGAACAGGCCGCGCCGCGGGGCCGCCTGCCAGCCGAGACCCATGCGCACCGCGGTCAGGCTGCCCCCGTCGTGCTTCTGAAGACTGATGGCCTGACCCTTGGTCATGTTGACGGTCACGCGCTGATTCCCCTCTCGAGCTGTCCCCTGTTGCCGCGAGCCCGCGGTTGACGGAAACCCTACGCAAAGGCACTGACAGTGCCGTACCCAGGCCCGCACTTTGTGTCGGTCTTGCAACACAGCGCGTGGGGGGCGAGGGCACGGCAACCGCAGGGGTCCGTCAGGCCAGACCCGCCTCCCTCATCTGACGCAGTTCCTTCTTCATCTCGGAGACCTCGTCGCGGATCCGGGCGGCGACCTCGAAGTGGAGGTCTGCGGCGGCGGCCCGCATACGTTCCGTCATCTCCTCGATCTGCTCGGCGAGTTCGGCCGCGGGCCGGTCCGTCGGCACCGTCTCCTGGGACTTGCCCTTGGCCGACCTGGACTTGGCGCCCTTGGCCGCCTTGTCGCCGAGGGCGGGCACCGGGGCCCTGGTGCCGCGCCCGTCCTTCTTCGCGCGGTAGCCCGAGCCGAGGAGCTGCTCGGTGTCGACCTCCTCACGGGAGATCTGGGCGACGATGTCGTTGATCTTCTTTCGGAGCGGCTGCGGGTCGATGCCGTTCGCCGTGTTGTAGGCGACCTGCTTCTCCCGGCGGCGGTTGGTCTCCTCGATGGCCCGCTCCATGCCCGGGGTGATCTTGTCGGCGTACATGTGGACCTGCCCGGAGACATTGCGCGCCGCGCGGCCGATGGTCTGGATCAGCGAGGTGCCGGAGCGCAGGAAGCCCTCCTTGTCGGCGTCGAGGATCGCCACCAGGGACACCTCGGGCAGGTCGAGGCCCTCCCGCAGGAGGTTGATGCCGACCAGGACGTCGAACTCGCCGGCGCGCAGCTCGCGCAGCAGCTCGATGCGGCGCAGCGTGTCGACGTCACTGTGCAGGTAGCGCACCTGGATGCCGAGCTCCAGGAAGTAGTCCGTGAGGTCCTCGGCCATCTTCTTGGTGAGTGTGGTGACCAGGACGCGCTCGTCCTTCTCGACCCGTGTGCGGATCTCGTGCACCAGGTCGTCGATCTGGCCCTCGGTGGGCTTGACCACGACCTCGGGGTCGATCAGGCCGGTCGGGCGGATGATCTGCTCGACGGCGCCGTCCCCACGCGAGAGCTCGTACTTGCCGGGGGTCGCCGACAGGTAGACGGTCTGCCCGATGCGCTCCTGGAACTCCTCCCACTTCAGCGGGCGGTTGTCCAGGGCGGAGGGCAGCCGGAAGCCGTGGTCGACGAGGGTGCGCTTGCGGGAGGCGTCTCCCTCGTACATGGCGCCGATCTGCGGGACGGTGACATGGGACTCGTCGATGACGAGCAGGAAGTCGTCCGGGAAGTAGTCGAGCAGGGTGTTCGGCGGGGAGCCGGGCTCACGGCCGTCGAAGTGCATCGAGTAGTTCTCGACGCCGGAGCAGGAGCCGATCTGGCGGAGCATCTCCAGGTCGTACGTGGTGCGCATGCGCAGGCGCTGGGCCTCCAGGAGCTTGCTCTGCTTCTCCAGATCGGCCAGGCGCTCGCCCAGCTCCTTCTCGATGTCGTTGGCGGCCCGCTCCAGCCGCTCGGGTCCCGCCACGTAGTGGGTGGCCGGGAAGATGTACAGCTGCTGGTCGTCGCTGATGATCTCGCCGGTGAGCGGGTGCAGCGTGGACAGGGCCTCGATCTCGTCGCCGAACATCTCGATGCGGACGGCGAGCTCCTCGTAGACCGGGAAGATCTCGATGGTGTCGCCGCGCACCCGGAAGGTGCCGCGGCTGAACGCCAGGTCGTTGCGCGTGTACTGGATGTCGACGAAGCGGCGCAGCAGCTGGTCCCGGTCGAGCTCGTCGCCGACGCGGAGCGGGACCATGCGGTCCACGTACTCCTGCGGGGTGCCGAGGCCGTAGATGCAGGAGACCGAGGCGACCACGACGACGTCACGGCGGGTGAGCAGCGAGTTGGTCGCGGAGTGGCGCAGGCGCTCGACCTCCTCGTTGATCGAGGAGTCCTTCTCGATGTAGGTGTCCGACTGCGGGACGTACGCCTCGGGCTGGTAGTAGTCGTAGTACGAGACGAAGTACTCGACCGCGTTGTTCGGCAGCAGTTCGCGGAACTCGTTCGCCAGCTGGGCGGCCAGGGTCTTGTTCGGCGCCATCACCAGGGTGGGGCGCTGGAGCTTCTCGATCATCCACGCGGTGGTCGCGGACTTTCCGGTGCCGGTCGCGCCGAGCAGGACGACGTCCTTCTCACCTGCCTCGACGCGCTTGGCCAGCTCGGCGATGGCCGCCGGCTGGTCGCCGCTGGGCTGGTAGGGGCTGACAACCTCGAAGGGCGCCACCGTGCGTTCGATGTGGGAAACAGGCCGCATGTCATCCACCGTACGACCCCCCACTGACAACGGGGTCCGATCAGCGGTTTCGCGGGGGCCGGCCCCGGGGTCGCACGGGTGCGGAGGTCAGCGGTTCTGCGGGGTCCGGTACTCGCGGTGGGTCACCTTACGGCGGCTGCGGACCTGGGAGCGGCCCGAAGGGTGCGGGGCGGGCGGGTGTGCCGGGACGCCGGGTTTGTGCTCGGCGGGGGTCCAGTCGGGCTTGCCCATGACCATCAGCGGGTCGAACGTCACGACGACACCGGCGAGACAGAGGAAGGCGAGGGGACCGATCAGCATCGGCGCGAGGAGCGCGGCGGGAGAGTCGCCCGCGGTCGGGGCGCCCGTGTGCAGATGGACGCTCAGGGCGGCCATCCCGGTGTAGTGCATGCCGGTGACGGCCAGCCCCATGACCAGGCTGGCGCCCACGCTCCACAGGAAGCCCCTGACCTGTCCCGCGGCCCACAGGGCGGCGGTGGCGGCCGCCATGGCGATGGCGACGGAGGTGGCGACGGTGAGCGTGTTGTACTCGAACGTGCCGTTGAAGCGCATCCCGGCCATGCCCAGGTAGTGCATCGACGCGATACCCAGGCCGGTGATGGTGCCCCCGGTGAACAGCGCCGTTCCGGTCGCGCCCCGGTAGCCGACTATGAAGATCCCCACGCCCACCATGACGATGGCGACGCCCAGACTCGCGTAGGTCATCGGCTTGTCGTAGTGGATCGGGGCGCCGTCGACCGTGAAGCCGATCATCGCGATGAAGTGCATGGTCCAGATGCCTGAGCCGATCGCCGCCGAGCCTAGGGCGAGCCATCCCGGGCGCCAGGACTGGGCTACGAGCAGGGCTCTCGTGGTGCAGCGCAGACCGAGAGCGCCGCCGAGGCAGGCCATGAGGTAGGCCACCAGCGGTGTGACGAGTCCGTAGCTGAAACCGTCGACCGTGCCGTGCATGCGCGGTTGCCCTTCGCCCTGTTGCTTGACTTTCCTGAAACTCGCCCCTCCCCGGGACCGCTGAGCGCGGTCAAGGCTGAGAGAGAGTATGACTCCCACCGGAATGGTCGAACGATTTTCCGGCAAAGAAACACGCCCCTGTCGCACATGTGCGGCATCGGTGAGCGGCCTCCGGCGTCTCCATTCATTGTGTGGTCATCCTGCACTCCCCCGCCGTCGACCCTCTGCTGTCACTGTTGAGCTGTATGTGATGGCCCGACGCGAGGAGTACGCATGCACGCGCGCGTAGTTGCCGCCACGACCACCGCGGTCCTGGGCACCGTCGCCCTCCTGCTCCCCGTTGACGACGCCCGGGCGGGCAACGCCTTCCGGCCGTCGGTGATCGCCCACCGGGGAGCCTCGGCCCAGGCACCCGAGAACACCCTGGACGCCGTCGACGAGGCGGCCTCGCTGGGCATCCTGTGGGTGGAGAACGACGTCCAGCGCACCAAGGACGGCGAGCTCGTGGTGATCCACGACGACAGTCTCCGCCGCACGACCGACGCCGAGGAGGTCTTTCCCGGCCGGGCCCCGTGGAAGGTGCGGGACTTCACGGCGGCCGAGATAGCCCGGCTCGACGCGGGGAGCTGGTTCGACACCGCGCACACGGGCGCGCGCGTGCCGACGCTGAAGGAGTACGTCGACCGTGTCGAGCATCACCACCAGAAGCTGCTTCTGGAGGTCAAGAACCCCGAGCTGTATCCGGGGATCGAGCAGCAGACGCTCAGACTGCTGAGCAACGAGGGCTGGCTGGACCGGCGGCACCTCACGAACCGGCTGATCGTGCAGAGCTTCAGCGCCGACAGCCTGCGGACCGTCCACGAACTGACGCCAGGGGTACGGACCGGTCTGCTCGGGATGCCGGCCCTCGCGGACCTGCCCCGGTACGCAGGCTTCGCCGACCTGATCAACCCGTCGTACGCCTCCCTCTCCCCCGCGTACGTCTCCGCCGTGCACGCGCTCACCGGACCGCACGGCAAGCCCGTGAAGGTCTTCGCCTGGACCGTCGACGACCCCGCGACCGCCCAGGCCGTCGCGGGGTGCGACGTCGACGGCATGATCACCAACAGACCCGACGTGGTGCGGCGGGCCCTGTACGGGTACTGAACGCCCGACGGCCCCGGGGTACCGGTGCAGAAGTGGGCCGTGCAGAACGCCCCGGGGCGTTGTCAGTGGCAAGCCGTACGGTGGGCGCATGGACAGCCATGGGCAGTACGAGCAGCGGGTCGTGTGGGCCGTCGTCGGTACCGACATCGGTCCGCTGTTGCTGGCCGCGACCGGTGAGGGCCTGCTCAACGTCGTCTTCCACGCCACCGACGCGGTACGCGACCAGGCGCTCGGCCGGCTCGCGGCCCGGCTGGGCGCGGAGCCCGTCGAGGCGCCCGACTCCCCGCTGCTGGCCGAGGCGATACGCCAGGTGGAGGCCTACTTCGCCGGTGCGCGGCGGGCCTTCGAGCTGCCGTTGGACTGGTCGCTGGTCTCGGGCTTCAACCGGCAGGTGCTCCGCGAACTCGCGTCCGGCGTCCCGTACGGCGCGGTCGTCGGCTACGGCGATCTCGCCGGGCGGGTGGGACAGCCGCTGGCGGCGCAGGCGGTGGGGGTGGCGATGGGCGCCAATCCGCTGCCGGTCGTCGTGCCCTGTCACCGGGTGGTGGAGAGAGACGGCGGCATCGGCGGGTTCGGGGGCGGTCTGGAGACCAAGCGGAAGCTGCTCGCGCTGGAAGGGGTACTACCCGAGCCGCTGTTCTGAGGGGACACTGCGCCGGTGACCACATCTCCCGGTCGTCGCCAGGGCCGCGCGACGGTCCGGCGCGGCCCGTGACCGCCGTCGGGCGCGCCGCCGCCGCGCCCGTCGACGCCGCTCTCCTGCCCGCGCTGCGGCGCCGCACGACCGCGGTGCTGGTCGCGAGCCAGATCCTCGGCGGCCTCGGCGTGGCCACCGGCATCGCGCTGTCCGCCGTACTGGCCCGGCAGGTCAGCGGCACCGAGGCGCTGTCCGGACTCGCGCCCACCGCCACCGTCGCCGGCACGGCCGTGCTGTCGATGCCGATGGCCGCGCTGATGACCGCGCGCGGGCGCCGGCCGGGTCTGGTGCTGGCCTATCTGGTGGGCGCTCTGGGCGCCTGTGTCGTCGTGGTGGCGGCGCGGGCCGTGAACTACCCGCTGCTGCTGTGCGGCATGGCCGCTTTCGGCGCGGCCTCCTCGGCGAACCTCCAGGCGCGGTTCGCCGCCGCCGACCTCGCCGAACCGCAGCGGCGCGCCCGGGCCATCTCGAACGTGGTGTGGGCGACCACGATCGGCGCGGTCCTGGGCCCGAACATCGCCGCGCCGGCCGGCCGGAGCGTCGCCGGACTCGGGATACCCGCGGCGGCGGGCCCGTTCCTGTGGGCGGCCGGGATCTTCGTCATATCGGCGGTCCTGGTCGCCGTGCTGCTGCGCCCCGACCCGCTGCTGACGGCCCGCGCGCTCGCGCCGGAGGAGGAGCGGTCCCCGCAGGCCCGTTCCCTGCGCGCCGGGCTGACGGCCGTCTCCGCCTCGCCCCGCGCGCGGCTCGCGCTCGTGACGGTGGCCGTGTCGCACACGACGATGGTCTCGGTCATGTCGATGACCCCGCTCGATCTCGCCCACCACGGCGCGAGCATCGATCTGATCGGGCTGGTCATCAGCGGGCACATCGCGGGCATGTACGCGTTCGCGCCGCTGATGGGACGGCTGGCGGACCGGGTGGGGCGGCTCTCGGTGGCGGGACTCGCGGCCGGGCTGCTGGCCGTCGCGATGTTCCTGGCGGGGACGGCGGGCGGCAGCCACGGGCAGACCGCCGCCGGGCTCTTCGTGCTGGGGCTGGGCTGGTCGGCCGGGCTCGTGTCGGGTTCCGCGCTGCTGACGGACGCGGTGCCGCAGTCCGCGCGGGCCGCCGCCCAGGGACTCTCCGACCTCACCATGAACACCTCCGCGGGGTTCGGGGGAGCGATCGCCGGGCTGATCGTCGCGCAGGCGAGCTACGCGTGGCTCAACCTCGCCGCGGCGGTTCCGCTCGTCCCGCTGGCCGCCCTGGTGCTGTTCACCCGGGCCGGGAACGGGACCAGGAACAAGGGCAGGCCCAGGACGGTCGCGGACAGCCCGCCGGGCGTACGACAGCCGTAGGCACGTCGGTCGCAGCCGTGTCCGTCGCGGGCACGACAGGCGCGGGTACGACAGTCGTGGCCAGGTCAGTCGTAGTGCCGTGCCTCGATGACGTTGCCGTCCGGGTCGCGGAAGTAGAAGCTGCGTGTGGCCTCGCCGCGGGCGCCGAAGGATCCCTGCGAGACGTCCGAGACGGGGACGGAGCGCTCCTCCAGGCGGGCGAGCAGCGTGTCGAAGCCGCCTTGCGGCAGGGCGAGGCAGACATGGTTCACCGGGTGCCCCGCGCTCTCGGCGGCGCCGGGGAGCATCTTCATCCGCCCGGCCATCGACAACGGCATGAGGTCGAGAAGGGCCTCGTCGTTGACGCGTACGGAGGGAAACGGTTCCTCACCGGCGGCGAACTCGGGGAGCCGTACGGGCTCCAGGCCGACTGCCTTCTCGTAGAAATCGGCGGCGGCGATCGGGTCGCGTACCCACAGGACGACATGGTCGAGACGTGTCGTGTTCTCCGTCATACCTCCCAGGCTGGTGTCCTGCCCCACAGGCCGCAAGGGTTTGGCCGGGCGCGCCGCCCGCCAGAGATGAGGGGAGACCGACGGACAGGAGGCGGGCGCGTGGTGCTGGTGGTGTCGGAAGAGGTGCGGGACGCGGTCGACGCGCGTCGACCCGTGGTGACCCTGGAGTCCACGATCATCTCGCACGGGCTGCCCCGCCCGCGCAACCTCCAGGTGGCGCTGGAGCTGGAGGCGGTCGTACGCGCGGAGGGCGCCGTACCGGCGACGATCGCCGTGCTGGACGGGCGGCCCCATGTGGGCCTGGACAAGGGCCAGTTGGAGCGGGTCGCCAACGAGGACGGGTTCCGCAAGCTGGGCCATCGCGACCTGCCGCTCGCCGTGGCCTCGGGGGCGAGCGGGGCGACCACCGTCTCGGCCACGGCGCTGCTGGCGGCGCTCGCGGGGGTGCGGGTGTTCGCGACGGGCGGGCTCGGCGGGGTGCACCGGGAGTGGACGGTCACCCAGGACGAGTCGGCCGACCTGGGGCTGCTGGCGAGCACCCGGATCACGGTGGTGTGCGCGGGGGTGAAGTCGATCCTGGACGTGCCGGCGACCCTCCAGCGGCTGGAGACGCTGGGCGTCGCCGTCGCCGGGTACGGCACCGAGCGCTTCCCGGGGTTCTATCTGTCCGACTCGGGGCATCCCGTGGACTGGACGGTGCGGTCCCCGCGGCAGGTGGCCGACGTGATGCGGGCTCAGGACGCGCTCGGCGTACCGCAGTCCGCGCTGATCGTCGCCAACCCGGTTCCCGAGGAGGAGCAGCTGGATCCCGGGCTGCACGCGCGTGTGCTCGCCGACGCGCTGCACGCGTGCGAGGAGGCCGGCGTCACCGGCCAGGGCGTCACGCCGTTCCTGCTCGACTACCTGGTCCGGCACACCGACGGCGCGTCCCTGAGCGCCAATCTGGCAGCGGTGCGCGGCAATGTGCGACTGGCCGCGCGGATCGCGACGGCGTGGGCCGGGGCATGACCGCGCGACCGGACGGGACGTACGGCGGTCGAGGCGACCCCGGCGAGCCGGTCCGGGAAGCGGCTGCGGGGGCGAGGCCGGGGTCGGAAACAGGGACAGGGACAGGGACAGGGACGGGCTCACGCTCCGGCCCTGGCGGAAGGACGCAGGAGGCAATCGCGGCCGGCGACTCGGGAAGCGGGGCGCTGCTGGTCGTCGGGGACGTCGTGACGGACATCGTCGCCCGCCATCGCGGCCCGCTCGCGTCGGGCACGGACACGGCCTCCGTGATCCGGACCCTGCCGGGCGGGGCGGGCGCCAACGTGGCGTGCTGGGCGGCGCACTGGGGGTGCGCGGACGTACGGCTCCTCGGCCGGGTGGGCGCGGAGTCGGCGGCCTGGCACGAACGGGAGCTGACCGCCTGCGGGGTGCGGCCCCGGCTCGTCGTCGACCCGCAGGCGACCACGGGGACGGTGATCTGCCTGGTCGACACCGGTGCCGCGGCCGAGCGGACGTTCCTCACCGACAGCGGCGCGTCCCTGCGGCTCGAGCCCGGCGACTGGTCGGACGGGCTCCTGGACGGGGTCGGCCGACTGCATCTGTCGGGCTATCTGCTGTTCTCGGAGTCCGGACGTGCGCTGGTGGGTACGGCGACGGCGGCGGCACGCGCGCGCGGGGTGCCGGTGAGTCTCGATCCGGCGTCGGCGGGCTTCCTGGTGGACCTGGGCGTCGACCGCTTCCTGTCCCTCGTCGAGGGAGTGGACGTGTTGCTGCCCAGCCGCGCCGAGGCCTGTCTGCTGACCGGACTGCTGGACGGGGCGGGAGCGGCGGCCGCGCTGAGCCGCCTGGTCCCGCTGGTGGTGTCCAAGGAGGGGGCCGACGGTGCGCTGGTGGCCCGTGACGGCGCTGTGCTCGTCCGTGTCCCCGCCGCTCCGGCGACGCCCATGGACACCACGGGAGCCGGCGACGCCTTCACCGGAGCGTTCCTCGCCGCGCTGCTCGCGGGCGCCGATACGGGTGCCGCGGCGGCCGAGGGGTGCCGGGCGGGGGCCCGGGCGGTGGAACGGGTGGGCGGCAGGCCACCCGCGCGGACCGAAGGCGCGACGACGGCGACGTACCGGGCCCACGCCGGCTGAGGGCTCTACGCCGGCTGAGGGCCCCACGCCGGGCGGCGCACAGGGTCGCCTCCGGCGGGTCCCACCCCTCCTACCGCTGACGCCGTCTACGCCATACGCCGTCCACCGCGCACGCCTCCTACCCGCTTGCCTCTTCTACCCCTTGCGTCCCCACGCCGAGATCATGGGCGCCGTGGCCAGGTCCATGTCCCCGGAGGCGACGTTCGCCAGGTGCCGGTCGATGTCCACGTCGGTCGCGAGGCCCGCTTGGACGAGCTCGGCGCGGATCTGGCGGACCGTCGCGGACTCCAGGGCCGCGCCGGCGGGTGAGGTGACGGGGAAGTAGGCGTCGGCCTCGACCCGGCGCAGTCCGGCCTCGCGAAGCAGACGCGGCAGCTTACGACCGTAGGCGAGGTCGGCGCCCCGGCCGGCCAGAAGCGTGCGGAAGCCGTGCCGCAAGCGGTTCGCCAGCTGCTGTTCGGGGCCGTGCTCGTCGGGGCAGAGCAGGGGCTGGAGGGCGGGGTCGCCGTCCTCGATCAGGAGCCGTCCGCCCGGTCGCAGCGCCTTGACCATCGATCGCAACGCCCGCTCCCGGTCCGGCACATGGACCAGCACGAGCCGGGCGTGCACCAGGTCGAAGCCCTCCATCGGCGGCTCCTCGGTGCCGAGGTCGTGGACGCGCACCTCGACCGGCGGGCGGGCCGCCGAAGTCAGCAGGGAGGTGTCGATGTCGGTCGCGAGGACCTTGCCTGTCGGGCCGACCTTCTTCGCCAGCCAGGACACCACGGAGGTGCCGCCGGCGCCGGCCTCCCAGCAGCGCCAGCCGGGCCCGACCCCGAGCGCCTCGAAGTGGCGGAACGTCGTGGCGTCGAAGAGGGCGGCGAAGGCGTCGAAGCGTTCCCCCGCCTCGGGCTGCCGGTTGTCGAGGAGGTACCCGTCGGATCGCGTCATGCGCCGATCATCCCAGTTGTCCCGCTCTGCGGAGGTCGTCGACGCGGCCGGGATGGGGGTACGGGACAGCCCGGCCCGGATGCGGTCGGCAACGCCGGGAAACCGTACCGGGTACGGCCGGCCGCCGGTCCCGAGAGCCGTCCGCGGTACCCGTCGTCCACAGGCGGGAACAAAGCGGAACCGCCCCTTTCCACAGGCTTACCCTCGGCATACGCGGGCCTGGCAGACTGGCGCGCCAGGACGCGGGAGCGCGGCCCGCGGAGATACACGCAAGGAGACCCAGATGACCATGGCGGGGAATCTGCGGAAGGTCACCGGCCTCGGAGGGGTCGGCGGCCTGCGCAGGGTGACGCGGTTGGCCCGGCGACGCCCGAAGGTCGACCTGAGTCACCCCGCGCGGTCCCCGCTGGGCTCCTCGGTGGTGAACTGCGTGACGTACCGGGACGGCGTCCGGGCCCCGCGCGGCGGCGATCTGGTCGAGACGGTGCAACGGGTGCGCAAGCACGGCCACGGTTTCGTCTGGCTCGGCCTGCACGAGCCGACGAACGAA
Source organism: Streptomyces sp. NPDC060002 (assembly GCF_042737245.1). Taxonomy (NCBI): domain Bacteria; kingdom Bacillati; phylum Actinomycetota; class Actinomycetes; order Kitasatosporales; family Streptomycetaceae; genus Streptomyces; species Streptomyces sp. NPDC060002. The sequence goes on along the minus strand of NZ_JBHWUW010000016.1, from coordinate 98,779 downwards.
GAGTTCGCCGGCATCGCCGAGCTCTTCGACCTGCATCCGCTGGCCGTCGAGGACGCCGTCGAGGCTCATCAGCGGCCCAAGGTCGAGCGGTACGGGGAGACCTTGTTCGCCGTGTTCAAAACGGTCTGCTACGTCGAGCACGAGGAACTCACGGCGACCAGCGAAGTGGTCAACACCGGCGAGATCATGGTGTTCGTCGGCCGGGACTTCGTGATCACGGTGCGCCACGGACGGCACGGTTCGCTGGGCCCGCTGCGCGAGGAGCTGGAGTCCGACACGGCTCAGCTGGCCAAGGGGCCTTCGGCGGTACTGCACGCGATCGCGGACCATGTGGTGGACGACTACCTCAATGTCATCGACTCCGTACAGGAGGACATCGACAAGGTCGAGACGGATGTCTTCGCGGCGAACGGCGCACGGGCGGATCCGGGTCGCATCTACCAGCTCAAGCGTGAACTCCTCGAGCTGAAGCGGGCGGTGGTACCGCTCGGTCGTCCGCTGCTGGACCTCGCGGACCGGCCGGTCCGGGTGATCGATCCGGAGATACAGGCCTACTTCCGGGACGTCTCCGACCACCTGCTGCGTGCCACGGAGCAGATCGCCGCCTTCGACGAGTTGCTCAACTCGATCCTTCAGGCGCACCTGGCGCAGGTCACGGTCGCGCAGAACGAGGACATGCGCAAGATCACGGCCTGGGCCGCGGTGATCGCCGTGCCGACGATGGTCTGCGGGATGTACGGCATGAACTTCGACCACATGCCGGAGCTGCACTGGAGGTTCGGCTACCCCCTGGTCGTCGGCGTGATATCCGTCGCGTGCTGGGTCCTGTACCGCGGCTTCCGGCGCAACGGCTGGCTCTGAGCGACCGCTCCGGCCCGGGCGACCGCTGCCACCGCTGTCCCGGCTGCCACGGCTGCCACGGCTGCTGCACCGGCTGTCTCGGCTGCCACGGCTGCCACGGCTGCTGCACCGGCTGTCTCGGCTGCCTCGGCTGTCTCGGCTGTCAGTACTGTCACCGCTGTCAGTGCCGGACGGGGCCGGACCTGGCGTAGACGGTCTCGGCCCAGGTGGCGATCTGCTCCTCGGGCAGGTGCCGGGCGAGGTCGGCCTCGCTGATCATGCCCACCAGGCGCTTGTTCTCGATGACGGGCAGCCGGCGGATCTGGTGTTCCTGCATCTCCTGGAGCACCTCGCCGACGTCGGCGCCCGCGTCGATCCAGCGCGGTGTGCCCTGGGCCATCTCGCCGGCCGTGACCTCGGCGGGGTCGTGCCCCATGGCCACGCAGCCGACGACGATGTCCCGGTCGGTGAGGATCCCGCAGAGCCGCTCGTTCTCGTCGCTGATGGGGAGCGCGCCGACGTTCAGTTCGCGCATCAGCTGGGCGGCCCGGTCGAGGGTCTCGTGGGCGGGGATCCACTGGGCGCCCCGGTGCATGATGTCTGCGGCGGTGGTCATGAAGTACCTCCCGGTGCCGGACGGCCGGCGCGGCACGGGGGGCACCGCTGGTCCCGGCGCCCTACATTCTTGCCGCGCCACCTGGCGCCCGCACCCGGAGCGCGGCACGCCGGGCCCGGCACTCCGCCCCCCGGCTCCCCCGCGGCTCCCCTCTGGGCTCTCCCAGGCTCCCCCCTCGGAACAGAGCGGGTCGTCCCGCGGTTCGCCGGCTCCGGATCAGCCGCCCCAGGCCGGATGGCGGGGGTCGTCGGCGCGGACGAGGACGTCGGCCGCGGCGGCCGGATCGGTCTCCTGGACGTATCGCTCGAAGGCGGGCAGCGTCCAGTGGTCGGCTTCGGGGGTGCGCCGGCGCAGGGCCGGCGGGGAGAGGAGGACGTGGACGGTCAGGTCGAAGGGGAACCAGTGCCGCAGCAGAAGGGGGCCGTGCAGCAGCAGGAAGCCGCCGGGCGGGAGGGGGACGTAGGGGCTGCGGGTGGCACGGTCGGTGACGGGGTCCCGGAGATCGGGCAGGATCCGTCCGTCGCCGCCGGGTTCGAGGGGATCGAACACCTCGCGCCACAGGGCGCCTGTGTCGAACCAGCCGTCGTAGTAGGCGTCCACATCGTGCCGGCCGTACTCCAGGCGGAGGGAGGCGGGGCGCAGGAAGCCGTGCGTGTCCACGACCCGGGAGGGGCGGCCACGGGTGTGCAGAGCCTCGGCGACCCGCTCGGCGAGGTCTCCGGGACGGGCTGCCGGGGCGCCGTCGAAGGCGATGCGTGGCCAACGGATGCCGTCGCCGGGCTTCAGGTCGAGCAGCCGCTCGGCGAGGAGGTCGCCGAGCCGTTCCCAGGTGATCGCTTCGAGTCGCACCCGGTCCATGATGCGTCAGGCGCCGTTCCGGCCGCCTCGTCCCGGTGCGGCCTGCCTCCAGCGGCCTGCCTCCAGCCGCCTGCCTCCAGCCGCCTGCGTCCAGCGGCCCTTCGTCCGCGACCTGACCCCGTCGGCCACCTCCATCGACCGCCTCCACCGGCCGCTGTTCATCCGTCCACGGGCCGGTGGCCAGGTGCTGCCGCGTGCACCTGGGGGCATGAAGGCCGTATGGCAGCCGCAGCCCGCACCGCTCCCGCGCCCCGCACCGGGCTCCTCGTCGTCCAGCCGCTCCGGCGGAAGCACTGTGCCGGGTGCCGTCGCGGGCCGTTGCCGATGCTGGTCCTGGAGGACGCCGCGCCGCGCTGCCTCGACTGCGCCGATCTGGGGCACCTGGTGTTCCTGGCGCGCGGTGACACGGCACTGACCCGCAGGTCGCGGGAGGAGAGCGGGCTGTCGGCGGTGGTGGTGCGGTTCAACCGGCGCAAGGGGCGTTACGAGCGCCAGGGCGTCCTGGTGGAGGAGGCGGCGCTCGCGCGGGCCGAGGAGCGGTGCCTCGTGGACGCCGAGGCACGGCGGCGGCGCCGGACCCGGGACGCGCGGCGCCGGGCGGCGCAGGACGAGCGCTTCACGGAGGCGTTCGCTGCGGAGATCCTGCGGCTGCTTCCCGGCTGCCCGGGAGACCGGGCGCGCGGGATCGCCACGCACGCCTCCCTGCGGGGCAGTGGCCGGGTGGGACGCAGCTCCGCCGGGCGGGCGTTGTCCGAGGGAGCCGTCGTCTCCGCGGTCGTGGCGTCCGTACGGCATCTGGACACGCCCTACGACCGGCTGCTGATGAGCGGCATGCCCCGGCACGAGGCGCGTCGGCGGATCGCGGCGGACGTGGAGGCCCGGATACGGACGTGGCGGGAGGGAGGCGACGGGACGGCCGAGACGGTCCGGGAGTCCGAACGGCGGCCTGGTGGACGTCCGCGCATGTCCCCGCGGGTTTCGGCCATGGTCACCGATCATGAACGGGATTTCACTTGAGGTGAGGGGCGGACCCGGGCAGGATCTCCGCATCACGGGTGGGAGTTGACGTTGTCATGATCGATGGACCCTATGAGGTGCTCGCGCTGGCGGGCACTCTGACCACGGGGCTGATGGCCGGGGTCTTCTGTGCCTTCTCGGTCCTGGTGATGCGGGGACTCGCCGCGCTGCCGCCCGCGCAGGGCGTCGCGGCGATGAACGCGATCAACTCCTCGGCGATGACCCCGGCGTTCATGGTCCTGTTCCTCGGTGCGGCGGCGGTGTGCGCGGTGATCGCCGTGGTGACCTTCGTGCTGTGGCCGGACGACGGCACGGTCCACCTGCTGCTGGGCAGCGCGCTGTACCTGTGCGGTGCGTTCGCGGTGACCGTGACGGCCAACGTGCCGCGCAACGAGGCACTGGCGAAGCTGGACCCCGGCACGCCGGAGGCCGTCACGTACTGGCCGGTCTATCTGCGTCAGTGGACGCGCTGGAACCACGTGCGCGCGGTCGCGTCCGCGGCCTCGGCGGTCGTGTACGTCCTGGCCCTGGTCTGACCGGGCACGGACACCCGGCGACGTACCGGACGCCCAGCGCGGAAAGCGCTGTCCCCCGCTCTGCGTGGGTGGCCGACGCGACGTATCGTGGCCGAGAGAGTGCCGCCCGATGACGCTCGGCCTGTCGTACGCGTACGCGAGGAAGACGCCCATGGCCGATCCCAAGGGATTCATGACCACGCCCCGCGAGGACTGGCCCCGGCGGCCGGTCGAGGAGCGGGTGCGCGACTGGGACGAGGTGTACGTCCCCGGGGCGCTGCTGCCCATCGTCAGCAAGCAGGCCGACCGCTGTATGGACTGCGGCGTCCCGTTCTGCCACGACGCCTGTCCGCTCGGCAACCTGATCCCCGAGTGGAACGACCTGGTGTCCCGGGAGGACTGGCGGGCGGCGAGCGACCGGCTGCACGCGACGAACAACTTCCCCGAGTTCACCGGCCGGTTGTGCCCGGCACCGTGCGAGGCCGGGTGCGTCCTCGCCATCAACCAGCCGGCCGTCACCATCAAGAACGTCGAGGTCGCCATCGCCGACCGGGCCTGGGCGGACGGTCTCACGCCTCCGCGACCGCCGGACCGGCTGTCCGGCAAGACGGTCGCGGTGATCGGTTCCGGGCCCACCGGGCTCGCCGCGGCGCAGCAGTTGACCCGGGCCGGGCACACGGTCGCCGTCTACGAGAAGGACGACCGGATCGGCGGACTGATGCGGTACGGGATCCCCTCCTTCAAGATGGAGAAGCACCACCTGGAGCGCCGGATCGAGCAGATGCGGGCCGAGGGCACGAAGTTCCGCACCTCGACCACCATCGGGCGGGATGTCATGGCCGCGGATCTGCGGGTCCGCTACGACGCCGTGGTGATCGCCACCGGGGCGACGGACTGGCGCGAACTGCACGTTCCGGGGCGGGAGTTGACCGGCATACAGCAGGCGATGGAGTATCTGCCGCTGGCCAACCGGGTGGGCGAGGGGGACCTGGAGTCGTCCCCGATGTCCGCCGCCGGAAAGCACGTCGTCATCGTCGGCGGTGGTGACACGGGCGCCGACTGTCTGGGCACGGCGGTACGCGAGGGCGCCGCGTCCGTGACCCAGCTGGACATCTACGCGCAGCCCGGTGCGGAGCGCGACGAGGACACCGACCCGTGGCCGACGTATCCGAAGATCTACCGGCTCTCGGCGGCGCACGAGGAGGCGCGCGATCTGGAGTCCGCGCCGGCGGCGGACGCGGACGCGCGGCTGTTCGCGGCTTCCACGCTCCGCTTCACCGGCGACGGGGCCGGCCACGTGCAGTCGCTGCACCTCGTCGAGGTCGACGCGCGGCGGAGGCCGGTGGACGGCACCGCGCGGGCGCTCCCCGCCGACCTCGTGCTGCTGGCCCTCGGCTTCTCCGGGCCCGACCGGGAGGACGGGCTCGTCGAGCAGCTGGGGCTGACGCTGGAGCCGCGCGGCACGATCGCGCGGGACGCCGGCTTCGCGACGAACGTCCCCGGCGTGTTCGCCGCGGGGGACGCGGCGCGCGGGCAGTCGCTGATCGTGTGGGCCATCGCCGAGGGGCGGTCGGTCGCGTCGGCCGTCGACCGTCACCTGACGGGGAGTTCACGGCTGCCGACGCCGATCGGCCCGTACGACCGTCCGATGAGCACCTAGTCCCGGACAGGGCGTCCGGAACCGGGTGACCGGGCGACCGGGCGACCGGGCGTCCGGAACCGGGCGACCGGGTGACCGGGTGACCGGTGCGGCACCCGGCCGGATCGTCTCAGCGGCGCTCGTCCGTGCCGGCCAGCTTCCCCGTCGCCAGGGCCACCCGGTTCCAGGTGTTGATCGTGCAGATCAGGGCCAGCACCTGCGCGAGCTCCCGCTCGTCGAAGCCGGCGGCGGCCTCGGCGTAGACCTCGTCCGGGACGCCGCCGTCGGCCACCAGCGTGACGGCCTCCGTCAGGGCCAGGGCCGCCTGCTCCTTCTCGGTGAAGAAGTGGCGGGCCTCGCGCCAGACGGCGACCATGTGCAGCCGCTCCTCGCTCTCACCGGCCTTGCGGGCGTCGCTCGTGTGCATGTGGAGGCAGTAGGCGCAGTGGTTGAGGTGCGAGGCGCGGATCTGGATCAGTTCGACGAGCGCCGGGTCGAGGCCCTCGCGGGCGGCGGCGTCGAAGCCGATGAGGGCGCGGAACGCCTTGCCGGCGGTCTTCCCGAAGTCGAGGCGGGACCGTCCGGCCACCGCCGCCGCCACACCCGCACCGGCCGTGCCCGCCGTCGTGTTAGTCGTCGTGCCCGCCGTCGTGTTCGTCGTCGTGCCCGCCGTCGTGTTCGTCGTCGTGCCGGTCGCCGTGTTCGTCGTCGTGCCGGTCGTCGTGTTCGTCGTCGTGTCCGTCGTCATGTCCTTCAACCTACGGGCCGGAAAGACCCCCTGTAGGGTGCATTTCCATGGTGGATTCGTGGGTCAATTCCGCGGAGCGGATCGGCGCCGACCTGCATGTGGAGCTGGCCGGTCCGGGCGGTCGGCGGGCCGCCCTGATCCGGGCGCTGCGCGAGGCCGTGCGGGGCGGGCGCCTGCCCCCCGGCACCCGGCTGCCGCCGTACCGTTCACTCGCCGCCGACCTCGGCGTCGCGCGCAACACGGTGGCCGACGCGTACGCGGAACTCGTCGCGGAGGGCTGGCTGACCGCCCGGCAGGGTTCCGGTACACGGGTCGCCGACCGGACCGAACCCCTGCGGCCCGCCGAGCGCACGCCCGTCAAGGCACCGCCACGCGCGCGTGGCCCCCGGCACGACCTGCGGCAGGGCACCCCGGACGCGTCGTCGTTCCCGCGCGCGGCCTGGCTGGCCTCTTACCGGCGGGCCCTCCAGCAGGCGCCCAACGAGGCGTTCGGTCCCGGTGACCCCGCCGGTCGCCGGGAACTGCGGGAGGCCCTCACCGAGTACCTGGCACGCGCGCGTGGTGTGCGCACCGAGCCCGAGCGCATCGTGATCTGCTCGGGCTTCGCCCATGCGCTGCGTCTCCTGTTCGCCCCGGGCGGCGCGCTCCCGCGCGGTCCGCTGGCCGTGGAGGCGTACGGCCTGGACTTCCACCGGGGGCTGCTGGCGGCGGCGGGCGTGCGGACGACTCCGCTGCCGCTGGACGCGGACGGGGCGCGCGTGGAGCGGCTGGATCGCGAACGGGCGGTGCTGCTCACCCCCGCGCACCAGTTCCCGACCGGTGGCCCCCTGCACGCGAGCCGCCGGACCGCGGTGATCGACTGGGCACGCGCGCGTGGCGGGGTCCTTCTCGAGGACGACTACGACGGGGAGTTCCGCTACGACCGCAAGCCCGTCGGCGCCGTTCAGGGGCTCGATCCCGAGCGGGTGATCTACCTCGGCTCGGTCAGCAAGAGCCTGTCGCCCGCGCTGCGCCTGGGCTGGATGGTGCTGCCCGAGCGGTATGTCGACGGCGTCCTCGCGGCCAAGGGCGAGCGGGAGGCCTGGGCGAGCGTCCTGGACCAGCTGAGCCTGGCCGACCTCATCGTGTCCGGGGCGTACGACCGTCATGTGCGGCGTATGCGGCAGCGATACCGCGCTCGCCGGGACCGGCTGGTCGAGGCGCTCACCGCGCAGGCGCCGCACGTCGAGGTCACCGGGATCGCGGCCGGCCTGCATGCGGTGCTGCGGCTGCCGCCCGGCAGCGAGCGGTCCGCGCTCAAGGCGGCCGCCTGGCAGGGCGTCGCCCTGGACGGCCTGGCCGCCTTCCGGCATCCGGCAGCCGACATGGCGCCGGAGGACGGGCTCGTCGTCGGCTACGCGACGCCGGCGGAGCACGCCTACGGGGCGGCGCTGGACGCGCTGTGCCGGATCCTGCCGCCGCCGGACGCGCGGCGGCGCTCCGCGTCCGGGTGAGGCACGCGCGGCCCCGGAAGAGGCGCGCCGTGGGGCGTCCCGGGGACGTCCCACGGCGCGCACGGCCCCGGACGCGGCGGGCCTCAGAGCTTGCGGCCCACCGCCCCGTAGCCCGGGATCACGCCGTCGTCCTGCCCCGGCACCGGTTCGCCGAGCTCGGGGTGCCACTCGGGGACCACCGCGACGCCGGGTTCGACCAGGTCGAGCCCGTCGAAGAAGCGGCTGAACTCCGCGCGGGAGCGCAGCGCGAGGGTGACGCCCGCCGCCTTCGGCTTCGCCGTGGCCGCCGCCGACTCCTGCGGGGAGATGGAGGTACTCCGTGACCCCCTCCGACGTGCTGCGCAGCAGGGCGGCCGCGTGGGCCAGCACGATCGGGTCGTTGTCGCAGTAGACCACCCGGGCGTCGGGCGCGATCCGCTGGGCGACCTGGTGGAGGTTGGGCTCGGTCGGGATGCCCGTGCCGACGTCCAGGAACTGCCGTACGCCGTTCTCGGCCAGCCAGCGGGTGGAGCGGTGCATGAAGGCCCGGTTGACTCGTGCCATCACCGGCACCCGCGGGTCGAGGGCGAGCATCTGCCGGCCCTCCCCCACTGCCTTAAGAGCGTGGGCGGTACCCCCACTCGTCGACGGGGTAGTTGTCCTTCCCCCCGAGGTACCAGTCGTACATCCGTGCGGGATGGGGCTTGCTGGTGTCGATCTCTACGGCTCCGGTGGGGTCCTGCCCGGTCATGAGGCACTCCGTAAGCATGAGACGCGAATAGTGTTCAAGTCATTACCAAATTAAGGAAGTCGAGCGAAGACAAGGACGGGTGAGCGGGGATGGGGAACGACGGGTGGGGAAAGGGCGGGTGGGGAGGTGAGCCGAGCAAAAAAGTGTCAGACAGGTCCGTTCAGGACAGCAGGAAGTCCGCCTCCCCCGCCTTGGCGCCCTCGATGAAGGCCGTCATCTCGTCGGAGGTGTAGATCAGCGCCGGCCCGTCGGGGTCGGTGGACTGCCGGACGGCGATCCGGCCGTCGGCGAGCTTCATCGCTTCCAGGCAGTTGCCTCCGTTGCCGCCGCTCCACGGCTTGTGCCAGCCCTCGCTGCCCAGTTCCCGGGCGGGCATGCCGTTGTAGATCCGCTGAGCGCGGACCCTCGGCCTGGACTGGATCCTGATGTGATTCATTCACAACTCCTTGCGGAGATCCCGGAGGATCTCCTTCGTGCGATGTGCTGTAGCGGCCTGCGCCGCCATGCGGTCCATGACCTCGAGGTGGGTCGCCACCTCGGTGCGGGCGTCGAGGTAGACGGCGCCGGTCAGGTACTCGCTGTAGACCATGTCCGGAAGCTCCGGCATGGCGAATCGGAACAGCACGAAGGGCCCGTACGTGCCCGGATGCGGCCCGTTCTCGAACGGGGCGACCTGCAACGTCACATTGGGCAGCTTCGCGGCCTCGAGCAGGGTGTCGATCTGCGCGCGCATCACCTCCGGGCCGCCGACCGGGCGACGCAGCACCGTCTCGTCCATCACGACCCACAGCCGGGGCGCGTCCTGACGGGTGAGCAGGTCCTGGCGTTGTATGCGCAGGTCGACGAGGCGCTCGATGTCCTCCGGGCGGGTCTGGCCGATGGCGCCGGACTTCAGGACACCGCGCGCGTAGTCCTTGGTCTGGAGCAGGCCGGGCACGAAGTGGGGCTCGTACTGGCGGATCAGGGCGGCGGCGCCCTCAAGGCTGACGTGCATCGAGAACCAGCCGGGCAGGACGTCGTGGAACCGCTGCCACCAGCCCGGTTTGTTCGCGTCCTCGGCGAGCTGGACGAAGCCCTCGGCCTCCTCGTCGGTGATCCCGTAGGCCTTCAGCAGCAGCTGGAGGTACGGGATCTTGAGGCTGACCTCGGCCATCTCCATACGCCGGACCGTGGCGGGCGCGACGCGCAGGATGCGGGCGGCTTCCTCGCGCTTGAGCCCTGCGCGTTCCCGCAGGTCCAGCAGGCGCCGGCCGAGGACGACCTGTCCGACCGTCGGCGCGGACCGCGGTTCGCTCACGCCCCACCTCCACGAAGAGCCCGGCCGGTCACGCGCGGGGGCCGCACGAGCCCCGACCCGGCCGGTCACGAAAAGAATCCCGACAGCCTTACGGCGCCGCTCGACGATCGATTCGAAGTTCTGTACGAATACGTACGGATCTTCAGCGATCCCAATTGGCGCCGTTCAACGTGCTGTTGCGAGCAGTGTGCCACGGCCCCCCACCGCGTCACACAGCACTCTGCATTTTTCAGAGTGACACTTGCCAAGTGTTCACGGCGGGGCGATAGTGGCAAGCGTGATTCCGTCCGCGCCCTTAGGAACAGACGCCGCCGCAGGCCGCCCCCAGGGTCTCGGTGCCAGCGCGGGAGCAGGCCCAGACCAGGCCGCTGCCGAGCGCCGGTTCCGATTCGAACTGGCCGCCCATCCGGGTTCCCCCGCCCAGGCCAGACGCCTGACGAGGGCCCGGCTGACCGGCTGGTCGGTGTGCGAGGACACCTGCGACACCGCCGCCCTGGTCATATCCGAGCTGGTCACCAACGCGATCGTGCACACCGCGAGCGACGTCGTCGTCTGCGAGCTGCACGACGGCGACGACCTGGTCCGCATAGCCGTGCGCGACGAGGGGTGCGCGCCGGGTGATCCCCATCCCTCCCCGCAGCGTCCCGAGGAGGAGCACGGCAGGGGGCTGCTCCTCGTCGAAGCCCTCTGTCACGCCTGGGGCGCCCAGGAGCACGGGCCCGGCCTGCTGGTCTGGGCCGACCTGACCCGCAAGGCCGAGGCTCTCCGCGATCCCGCCGAGCCCCGCAACAGCCTCGGTACGGCCGAGCCGCACCACTCCGACCTGGGCGAGCTCCTCGACACCCTCGACGAGTTCCACGACGGTCCCGCCGAGCCGCACACCGACCCGGCCGGTCCCCGCAACGACCTCGGCTGGGGCTCCCGCCCGAAGCCGGCGCCGTCCGACGGCCCGGGTGACGAGGACGAGCAGGCCGAGCAGTGGTACCGCGCCATGGCCGGCCGGGCCGCCCGACGACCACACCCCGTGCCGTCGGCCGCAACCGCCGCGACCTCCGCCAAACCCGCACCCGCACCCGCACTCGAGGGGCCGGCCCCCCGCATCGCACCGCAGTGGCACCGCGCCGCCGGCGGCCATGCCGGGCACGAGGGCGTCCGCGACGCACGGCCGGCCGGCCACTCCGCCGGTCCCCTCCCGATCGAGCACGGCCGCGAGCGGGGAAGGGCATGAGCGCGGTCTCCGGTCGGGCCCCGCTGCTGACCCTCGACACGCTCGTCCGCCTCAAGCGCGGGCCGGGCGGTGCGCACGCCCCCGAGCCGCCGCGCCGGCTGACCGTGCCCGACGGTATGGCGGCCCCGCTGGGCTGCGACGCCGTCTCCGTCCCCGCCCGCCTCGGCCCGCTGCTCATGCCGCGCCTGCCGCGCGTGGGCTGCGTCTACGCCGACGAGGCGCGCTGGTGGTGGCTGGTGCCCTCCGACTCCGACTACGCCCTGGAGTGGCCCGCCCCCGCGCACTACGCCACGGGTGCGCTCCTGCCGGACTCGCCGCACATCCCCGGCCTCATCCACCGACCGGACGGCACGCTTCCGTACACCCCGCCGATCCCCCTCTACCTGGCCCTGTGCCGTCTCACGGGCACGACGCCCACCTGGTCACGGGCGATCAGCGCATAGCCCGCCGCCCCTCCGCCGGCCGAAGCCGATCCCGGGGCAGTCCGGCGCACGCCCGCGCGTCCCGGCTCTCCCGCCCCACGCCCTGCCCTCACCCGTCTCGTCCCGCGATAGTGGCCGTTCGTCGACTATCGCGATCGGGGGAGGCCGACGGTGGGAGAGGCGCGAGGGGCCGGGACGGCACGGGGGGCGGACCAGGCACGAGAAGCCGGCAAGGCACGGCAGACGGACAGGGCACGGGAGACGGGCAGGGCACGGAAACCGCAGAGTTCCGACGATCGTGACGTGTCCGAGTCGGAGCGGCTGCTCTTCGGCGGCCCGCTGCGCTACGACATGGGCTGGAACCAGCACCGGGACGCCTTCCTGGAGCTGAACTTCCGCGCCATGGTCACCCGGCTGCCGTCCCTCCTGCGCACCAGCCTGCGTCTGGCCCGGCAGGCCGACCCGAAAGCCGCCCGGATCGTGCTGTCCGCCGAGATCGCCCGGGGCGTGGCGCAGGCCATCGGCCTGCTCGCGATGAACGCCGTGCTGGGCCGGCTCATCACCGGCGGCCCCATCGAGGACCGGCTGCGCGGCGCCGCCCCCGCGCTGGCCGCCATGGCCGTCGTCCTCCTGATCGGGGCGCTGCTGCGGGCCGCGTCGACGTATGCGACCGGGCGGCTCGAGCCCAAGGTGGAGCGGGTGGCGACCGAGCTGTATCTGGAACGGGCCGCCGCCGTCGAGCTCGCCGCGATCGAGGACCACGCCTTCCACAAGCTGCTGGACACCGCTCAGTACGGGGCCCGGTCCAGCCGCTACATGATCAGTCACGGCACGCGCGTGGTGAACGCGATGATCTCGCTGGCCGCGTCGGCGGGCGTGCTCACCGTGCTGCACCCGCTCCTGCTGCCGCTGCTGGTGACGATGACGCTGCCGAGTGCCTGGAGCGCCCTGACCAACGCCCGGCGCCGCTACGAGTCCTTCCACACCTGGGTGCAGCACGCGCGCGCGGGCCATCTGATCGCCGGTCTCCTCACCGAACCGGCGGCCGCGCCGGAGATCCGAGTCCACGGCGTCGGCCCGTTCCTGCTGCGGCACTTCCGCGCGATGTCGGAGACGGCGGAGGCGGAGCAGGCCCGGCTGGCCCGTCTCGCGGCCCGCACCGGACTGTTCGCGGCGACCTGGACGGGCCTGGCGACGCTGGCCACGTACGCCACGCTGGGCGGGCTGCTGCTCACCGGGACGATGGCGCTGGCGGTGGCGGGCACGGCCGTGATCGCGATCCGCAGCGGCTCCGCGAGCCTGAACACCCTCGTCCTGGAGGTCAACCAGCTGCACGAGGAGGCCCTGTTCGTGGGCGACCTCCAACGCCTCTACGTGGAGGCGGCCGAACGGGCGATCCCGGTGGGCGGCGCGGCCCTGCCGCAGGAGCCGCGGGAGATCCGCTTCGAGAACGTCACGTTCGGCTATCCGGGCGAGTCGGCGCGTCCCGCCCTCGACGACGTCAGCCTCTCGCTCCCTCTCGGCCGCATCATCGCGCTCGTCGGCGAGAACGGCTCCGGCAAGACGACCCTGGTCAAGCTGCTGGCGGGGCTCTACAAGCCGGACCGGGGCCGGATCCTGTGGGACGACGTGGACGCGGCGGGCGCGGACCGGCACCAGCTGGCCGAGCGCATCGCGATGGTGGCGCAGGACTTCAAGCGGTGGCCGTTCACGGCGCGGGTCAATGTCGCGATCGGCCGTTCCGCCACGCCGCTCACCGAGGAACGGCTGGCCGCGTCGATCGCGGAGGCGGGCGCCCAGGAAGTGGTCGAGGACCTGCCGCGCGGTCTGGACACCCTGCTGGCCCGCCACTTCAGCGGCGGGCACGAAATGTCCGGCGGTCAGTGGCAGCGCCTCGGCATCGCCCGGGCGGCGTACCGGCGCGGGCGCATCCTCATCGTGGACGAGCCGACGGCGGCCCTGGACGCCCGGGCCGAGCTGGAGGTCTTCGAGAAGATCCGCGCGCTGGCCGACAGCGGCCAGACGGTCGTGCTGATCACCCATCGGCTGGCGTCGGTCCGGCACGCGGACCTGGTGCACGTCCTGGACCAGGGCCGGCTGGTGGAGTCCGGGACCCCGGACGAGCTGCTGGCGGGCGGCGGCGTCTACGCCGAACTGTACACGCTTCAGGCCGAGCAGTTCACGGCGCAGGTGCCCGCCCCGTCACAGGCGGGCTGAGGGCTCACCGCGCGGTGTCGCCGCCCCGGACGACCACCAGGAACGTGTCCGTGGCGAGGTCCATGACGACCTCGGCGGCCAGTCCCTCCATGCGTCGCGCGTGCGCGAACTCCTCGGCCGGCCACGAGCCCCGCGGCCCACCCGCGGGAAAGCGTTCGAGCACGGTCCGCCCGTTCACCATCTCGCACCTCCGATCAGCGTCGTACTTGTAGGAGTTAACGCTCTGGGGAGGTCGAAGGCCTCGGCCGGTTGCGGGACTGAGACGTAGTTGACACGCGTTCAACGCAGAGTGTGAGAATCCGGTCACCTTACGAACATCTCGGGCACGCTCCGTGTCAGAACCCGTACTCGTCGGGGTAGTGGACGCGCGCACCGCTCGGCGGCCCCAGCGCCGTGCGGTCCAGGAAGCCCATCGCCGGGCCGAGCCGGCCGAGCTCGCGCTCGAACACCGAGTAGGTGTGGAAGACCCGGTCGCCCTCCCGGAGGAAGCAGCTGACCCCGGGCCGCTCGGCGAGGCCGCCGTCCCGCCCCACCGTCGCTTCGAAGTCACCGTTGAAGTCGTCGTCGTACGAGGAGTACCAGGGCACCGTCCAGCCCATGCGCGCCTTGAACGGCAGGATCCTCGTGAAGGGCGCTCTGGACACCACGCCGAACGAGGTGCCGTACGCGTTCAGGTGGGCCAGATGACCGACCTGGTCGAGGAACGCCGCGCAGCAGCGGCAGCCGCTCTGCCAGTCGGGGGCGAACATGAAGTGGTGGACGACGAGTTGGCGGCGGCCGTCGAACAGCTCGAGGAGCCCGGCCTTGCCGTCGCCGCCCTCGAGGACGTACTCCTTGCCGACCTCGGCCATGGGCAGTCCGCGCCGCTCGGCGGCGAGCGCGTCACGCGCGCGTGCCACCGCCTCCTCCTCGGCCCGCAGTTCCTCGCGCGCGGCGCGCCACTCCTCGCGCGAGACGATCTCCGGAAGCACCGGACCCGCCATGGCGTCTCCGGAAGCACCGGACGCGCCATGGCTGCCCCTCCTGTGCGACGGTCCGTCGGAGGGGTGCCTTGCGGGTGCCACGGAAACCCATCGCCGGCGCGGAACGCATTTCGGGATCGGCTGTGCGGGAAGGCTCCGGGGGCTCCGTGGGGTCCGGGAACTCCGTGGGGTCCGTGGGGTCCGTGGGCTCCGGGAAGGGCGGCGGAGAAGACGTCACCGCGACGACGTACGACGGTGTCGTGCCCGCGAGTGAGCCGTGGCGCGCATCTCGTCCCGAGCCTGTCGCCGGGCCCGACGGGACGGGCACTCTGGCGCCACGACACCTCCTGGAGGGAGCCCGGCATGCTCCTCGGCACCTGGAACCTCGAGAACCTGTACCGGCCCAAAGGACCGTTCGGCCCGAAGGACGAGGCCGCCTACGAGACGAAGCTCACCGCGCTCGCCGCCGTCGTCACCGCGCTCGACCCGGCCGTGCTCGGCGTCCAGGAGGTCGGGGAGCCCGAGGCGCTGGCGGACCTGCTGGAGACGGTGGGCGGCACCTGGCACGCGGCGCTGTCCGCGCACCCCGACGGCCGGGGCATCCGGGTCGGCGTGATCAGCCGCACGCCCCTGGAGGTACTGGCCGACACGCGCGCGTACCCGGCGAGACTGCGGCCCGTGCAGGCGGACGACTCGGGGGCCGTCTCGGACGGGTCGGGGCGCGGCTTCCTCGCGGTGGAGACGGTCACGCCGGCCGGGCCGCTGCGGGTGGCGGTGGCCCATCTGAAGTCGAAGCTGCTGTCGTACCCGGGTGATCGTTTCTTCCCGCGCGACGAGGGCGAACGGGCCCGCTACGGCGCCTACGCCCTCTGCCGTCGGGCCGCCGAGGCGACGGCGCTGCGCGCGCTCGCCGACGACCTCCTGGCCGGCGACGGCCGCGAGCGGGACGTGGCGGTGCTGGGCGACCTGAACGACGAGGTCCAGGCGGCGACCACGCAGATCCTGCTCGGACCGCCCGGTTCGGAGATCGGCACCCGCGGGTTCGAGACGGCCGACCGGGGTGACGCGGTCCGCCTGTGGGACGTGGCCCCGCTGATCCCGGCCGACCGCCGCTACTCACGGATCAACTCCGGTCGCCGCGAGCTGATCGACCACGTACTGACGAGCCACCGCCTGGTCCACCGGCTGACATCGGCGGGCACGGGCACGCGCACGGATGCGGGTCCGGGGTCGCAGGAGGGGTTGCGGCTGCCGTCGGTGGGGCTCGATCCGGCGGAGCGCAGGAACGAACCGGGGTCCGACCACGCGCCGGTGTGGGTGCGGATCGACTGACGGACCGGGATCCGACAGCACAGGGAAGGTCAGGGCGGGGAAGTGCAGCGCAGGGCTACCCGGCCACCGGCAGATCCGGCACGGGCGCCCGCAGCCCCACCCGTTCCCGCCCCGCCGCGAGTTCGTCGAGGAGTTCGGCGAGCCGCTCCCGGTGCTGTGCCGTGAGCCGTCCGGTGTCGTCGAGGTGGACGGCGCAGGCGGTGGTCGTGTCGACGAGCCGTTCGAGGACGGCGGCGACCTCGTCCGTGCCCTCCGTGTGCCGGGCGAGGGCGGGCAGCTCGTGGGCGGCGAGGGCGATGGCGGTGCGGGCCTCGGCGAGGGCGCGGTAGGCCTCGCGGCGCAGGGTCCAGCGGGCGGCGCGGTCGTCGGGGCCGTCGAGCACATGGGTGAGGTAGGCCTG
The DNA here is from genome assembly GCF_042737245.1 of Streptomyces sp. NPDC060002. Classification (NCBI taxonomy): domain Bacteria; kingdom Bacillati; phylum Actinomycetota; class Actinomycetes; order Kitasatosporales; family Streptomycetaceae; genus Streptomyces; species Streptomyces sp. NPDC060002. The sequence continues at coordinate 82,465 of NZ_JBHWUW010000016.1, read as the reverse complement.
CGCGGCGCCCGCGGCGGCGGCGAGCCGGGCACGTACCTGACCGCCGCGCTCCCCCGGCATCGGCAGATGCCCGACGATCAGCACGATCGCGCAGGCCAGCAAGGTTTCCACGATCCGGCTGACGGAGGCCTGGGGCTCTCCGCCGACCATCACCAGGGACAGCACGAGGACGGTGACGACGGCCGTCTGGGCGGCGAAGTGCCGGGTGGAGACGGGGATGAGCGCGCCGCACAGGGCGACCAGCGCCACGAGCCCCTCCGGCCGGGGCAGCAAGGCGGCGAAGCCGGCGAAGAGCAGCGCCCCGAGCACCGTCCCCGCGGCCCGGCACAGCACCCGGGACACCAGGGGCCCGAGGTCGGGCTTGACCAGGAAGACGGCCGTGGCGGGCAGCCAGTACCAGTGCGTGTGACGGCCATACCACTGGGAGTGGTACAGGGCCTGCGCGACGGCGACACTGGCCCCGAAGGAGAGGGCGACCCGCAGCCCGTACTCACGGCCGCCCGCGCCGAACCCGGCGCGCAGCAGGTGGCGGACGCCTCGTCGGCGGGCGTGCAGGTTGCCGCCGCCGCCCTGGTCGAAGGCGTCGGCGGCGTGCAGCAGGGCGTCGTCGAGGGCGCGCAGCGCGGGGGCGGACCGGGAGGGTGCGGGCAGTGGCCCGGTGTGGGTGTTCTCGCGGACGGCGGCGGCGAGCCGTCGGGGCCCGGCCGAGGCCCGGTCGGAGAGGCGCTCCGCGGCCCAGGCGAGGGCGGTCGCGGCCTCGGCGAGGGGCAGTGCGGCGGCGTACTGGGCGCGCAGCCGCCGTTCGGAGGCGGAGCTCGCACCGCGCCGGAGCCGGGGTCCGGCGAGGGCGTCCTGGGCGTGGTCGAGAGCCGCGGTGAGCGCGGCACGGCGGGCGGTGGCGTGCTCGGTCCCCGTGGCGTCGAGCAGCTCCGCGACGGCGTCGTACACCTGGGCCACCGCGTCCCGTTCGCCGTCGAACCGGAAGTCGCCGGTCATCGAGCCGGGTGTGGGCAGCACGAGCCGCAGCGCGAGCAGCCAGCCCGCTCCGGCGAGGAAGGCGAGGGCGCGCGTCCACCCGGCGTCCGCGACCGGCATCCCGGCGCCGATCGCCGAGGCGACGAGCAGCTGCGTCCCGGCGCCGGACGCGACGGGCCCGATGGCGCTCATCCCGCCGGCGAGGAGCCCGAGCCCGGTGAGGACGGCCGTCAGCGCGACGGCGCCGACGTGATCCCCGACGTAGGTCCCGACGAGCAGCCCTCCCGCACCCACGAGCGCGGGCGCCCCGAGCCGTTTCACGGCGGTCCGCCTGCTGCCGGGCCGGTCGTTGATCCCGGCGAGCATCGCGGCGATGGCGGCGACCACCCCGAGAGAGAGCCGGCCGACGAGGACGGACGCGAGAAGCAGCGGCCCGGCGGCGAGCGTCCCACGCGTGACCGCGCTCCAGGGGACGGGCCCGCGCTGGGCGCGCAGGGCGTGGGCGAGCCAGGGCGGAAGGGCGGCGAGCGGGCGGAGTGCGCGGGCGGGTATGTGCGGGCGCGGGGACACGGAGCTCCTGTCGGGGCGAGGGCGGGGGTGTGCCTTCGGGCGACGGTGGCCGGGGCTTGTCAGCGGTGAGCTGTGGTGTCCACGGTACGGGGCGGTCCTGGAGAGGTGGGGGCGGTTGTGTTTCGGCGAGGTGACGCCTGGCCCGGATCCCGCGTTCATTATGAACGCAAGGCCGCAAACGGGAGCGGGACCGGGGGCGTAGCCTGCCCCCGGCCCCTGTGGAGCCACCCATGTCGCACGCCGGCGCACTTGAGGACCCAGGTCAGTCGTGATGTCGTCGCGTCCTGCCTTTGGACCACCGCGCATCGAGCTGCGCGGGCCGGACTTGAACCGGCAATTCGACGTCCGGGGGCCTGGGCCCGGTCGCTCCGGCGATCGGCGGCGAATGCTGAGTCTGGAGCGAGAGTCTGAGATTCATCGCGATCCGTCCCTGAATTTCTCGGCGGGTACGGTTCGCTCATCACGACAAGCTTCAGCTTCAGCTTGCGCTCCTCGCGCACCCCGGTCACGAAGGACCGGGGAGTCTCGAAGGCTACCCGAACAGATAGCCGAACACGGCGTCACCGACCCGCTGGTCGACGACGTCGGCGCCGTTCGCCTCCTCCCGGGCGAACTTCACCGCCTGCTGCACCTTCTCCAGGCGCGCCAGGAGTTCGTTGACCCGGCGGGCGGGAAGGGCTCCCGAGAACTTCACGGTCGTCCAGTAACCGACCGGTATGTCCTCGTAGTACACCTCGACCTGCGCCGGGTGCTTGTCGGTCGCCTCCGCCTTCACATGGTTGCGCGGCACCTTCTTGGTGCGCAGCGTCCGTACCGGCTCGGTCTTCCACGCGTCGGTGGAGGGGTCCTGCGCCCAGGACTCGGAGGCGTCGAGGACGGGCAGCCTGCGCACGAAGGCCGTCAGGTCGACGAGCTGCTTCTCGAGGAAGAGCAGGTAGGACACCGGCACTTCGGCGACGAGCACACGGCCGTCGACCTTCACGTCGGCTCGGGCGGTGCAGTTGGCCCAGTCCTTCGTGGCGGTCACGTCGAACAGCCGGGTCAGCGTGGCCGCGGTCTCCCGCAGCACGTCCTCGGCCTTCACCTGTACCCGCGTCGACTCGGGCGGCAGCTGCTCGCCCTCCTCGTCCTTGGGCTGGTAGGTGCGCGAGATACCGGCCAGCAGCGCGGGCTTCTGGAGTCCGTGCTGAGCCGTGCTCAGGTCCTGGTGGGCCTTGGACTTGATGCCCTTCTCGACTGCGATGATCTGATTGAGTTTCGCCACGACGAGGACGGTAGCGGCTCCAGCACGATCACCCCAAAGGGTTATTGACCGAAGAGACGCCGGGCCTTCCCTGTTCAGCCGTTCCACACGTCCTGGTGGCGATGGCGGGTGGGCGGGTGGTCCAGCTCCTCGGCCGCGGCAAGGAGCGCGCCCGGCGGGGCGGCGCGGAGGTGGTTGCGCGCGGTGGAGCGGAACACGGACAGCGCGGCGCGCGCACGGGACTCGTACGGGCCGGCGATCCGCTCGTTCAGGGACCGGGGGAAGGTGTAGGAGCGGAACGCGCGCACCAGCGGGTCGGGCAACGGACGACGCCGCTCGTGTCGCGCGCGGGCCAGCTCCCGTGCGCTGTACCGGAGTTCGGTGAGGCGGTGACCGGTGTCCCGGCCGAGGCCCAGACGTTGGGACGGCCGTTGATCCGGGTGGACGCGGTGCCGGAGACGGACGTGGTGGACGGTACGGGACATGACGGACCTCCGAGGGCCCGCCGGAACTTCCGGCGAGGCCGCTAGAAGTCCGCCCCCGTGAATCGGCCGAGGTATGTGCTTCGCATGGGAGCAAGCGTGGCGAGTCCGGCCCGGGGTTGTCCAACGGTTATCCCACCCGGACATGAGGAGTCCCCCTTGATCCGGTGCCCCGCCATCCCTGAATTCGTGTCCCTACGGATCGGCCCGCCCACACCCTCCGCTTCGGCACCGGCTTCGCGAAGCTCCCCGCCCGGCTGGTCGTCAGGCCCAGCCCGACGAGTCCTTCGGCCGGCTTCACCGCAGCGCCCACGCCATCGACGACCGGCAGGCCCAGCTTGTCCCCCACCATCCTCTCCAGCCCCGTCATCCCGGCGCACCCCGAGACCAGTACCTCGGCCCCCGCCGCCCGGGCCCGCTCGGCGGCCGCCACGAAGGCCGCCCCCGTGCGGTCGCGGTCGCCCAGATCGCGGACGCCGAGCCCGGTGCCGACGACGGTGGCGCAGTTGCGGCCCACCCCGGCCAGCTCCAGGCTGTCCTCGATCTGGCCGCAGGACCGCTCCAGCGTGGTCACGACCGCGTACCGGCGCCCCAGCAGACATGCCAGATGCGCCGCGGCCTCGGCGATGTCGACGACGGGCACGTCCACCAGCTCCCGTACGCCCTCACGTCCGTGCTCACCGAAGCGGGCCATGACGACGGCGTCGTAGGGCGGCCCGTCGTAGGTCCGCAGCGCGTCCATGACCGCCGCGGCGGAGAGAAAGCTGTCGAGCCAGCCCTCCGCCGGCTCGGGCCCCCAGGCTGGGGTCAGGCCGGTCACGGTGGTGCCCGGGCCTGCCGCGGCCCGGGCACCTCGCACGATCTCCTCGGTCATCTCCTGCGTGGTGTTGCAGTTGGCGACGACGATCCGCACGTTCCGCACGTTCCTCAGACCTCCACGGGCTTCTCGGCGGCGGCCACGGACCCGGCGGTCCGCTCACTGCGGCACAGCAGCACGTACAGACCGGCCCCGACGGCCGTCCCGATGAACCAGGAGTACGGCGCCACATCGCTGAAGGTCTTCACCAGCGCGAGCACCGCCGCGACCGCCGCGGAGGGGAGGAACGCCCACAGCGCCTTGGGGTTGACGCCCTTGCGGTAGTAGTAGCGGGAGCCGGGGGTGGCGTCGAACAGCTCGTGGACGTCGACGCGGCCGCGCTTGGCCCAGTGGTAGTCGACCATGATCACGCCGAACAGCGGGCCGAGGAAGGCGCCGAGACCGCCGAGGAAGTAGTTGACGACCGTGGGGTTGGAGAACAGGTTCCACGGGGTGACCACGAGCGCCGCGACCGTGCTGATCATGCCGCCGGCCCTGAAGGTGATCTTCTGCGGCCAGACGTTGGCGAGGTCGTACGCCGGCGCCACACCCTGCTGATCTCGGTCATGGAACCGGTCGCCGGCCGCCTGCAATGGCTCACCCGGCGCAACGAGGAATGGCCCCAGCTCCTCACCGAACACCAGGACCTCTACGACGCCATCGCCTCAGGCGACCCGGCCCGCGCCCGCGCCCACGCCCTGAACCACGTACAGGCCAACTACCGCTCCACGGTCCGGCACCTGTTCGGGGAAGCGAACCTCCCGGAAACCCCGCCCCTCCCCGATCACGCTCCGCCTAGAATCCCCTGACCCTTCGGACAGGTGTCCGAAGGCGCACACACGCCGAACGGGACGGGGACAACGACCATGGTGAGCAGACGCGGACTGCTGAGCGGAGCCGCACTCGTGGGGGCGGGCGCGGTGACCGGCGTGCTCGGCGCTGCCGGGAGCGCGGCCGCCGACACCCCACTGGACACCCCGTTCACACCGGTCGCCGCACCCCATCTCGCCCAGGCCGAGCAGATGGTCCAGTACCAGCGCCTCCTCGCGGCCGGCTACCTGCCCGCCGGCCTCACCGGCCACTGGCCACTGGACGGCTCCGGCGCCGACCTCTCCGGCCGCGACCACCCCGTCGCCCCCGGCGCCGGCGCGAGCTGGACCACCCTGCGGGCAGGCGGCGAACTGACCCTGGACGCGGCCTACGCCGCCACGGCCTCCGTGCTGGACACCACGGCCCCGTTCACGGTCTCCGCATGGGTACGTCTCGCGAACGACGCCGTTCTGACCAACATGTACACGGCGGTCAGCCAGGACGGCACCGGCTGCAGCCGCTTCCTGCTCCAGTACGACGACACCGCAGGCGCCTGGGCGTTCAAGGTGCGCGCCGAGGACCAGAGCGTCAAGATCTCCGCGCTCGCCACCACTGCCCCCGCGCCGGGCAAGTGGACCCACCTGAGCGGCGTGTGGGACGGCGCCCGAGTCCACCTGTACGTGAACGGCGTACTGGAAGGCTCCGCCGACGCCACCCTGTCCTGGGCCGCCACCCAGGGCTTCAACATAGGCCGGGCCCGCTGGAACGGCTCCTACGTGAACCACCTCAAGGGCTCCGTCGACGATGTGCGCGCATACGGCCGCGCCCTGAGCGCCGACGAGATCTCCCTGATCAGCAGCCGCACGGCCCGCCTCAACAACGTCTACCTGATCGGCTCCCCGTCGACCGTCACCTGGGGCACACCCGACGACCTGTCGAGCTGGATCGCCCGGGCCCGCTGCTCGTCCTTCGTCACCTGGGCGCTGAAACACACCTACGGATGGGCCACCGACGCCTACTTCACCCAGTACTTCCAGGACCGTGTCCCCGAGGCCGCCGACTACCGCCAGGCCTTCACCGACGGCACCGCCGGCCCGCGCTTCCAGCAGATCCGCAAGGTCGCCGACCTCCGGCCGGGCGATCTGATCGCGGTGGACTACAACGGTCAGGTCGAGGGCAACACCGGCCACATCGTCATGGTCCGCGAAATCAAGGGCATCTTCAGCGGAGTCGCCGACTTCACCGGCGAGACCCAGTACGCCGTCGAGGTCGTCGACTGCACGGCCGAACCGCACGGCGTGTACGCGCTGACCAACTATCCCAAGTATCCCGACACCCGCATGGTCGGCCTCGTCGCGGAGGAACAGTTCGAGGGCGTCGGCATCGGCCACATGATGTTCTACGCCTCCGACACCACCGGAGAATTCTCCCGCTACCGCTGGAGCGTCAACATCGCCCGGGACAAGGCCTACCCGGTCGCGTCACGGCCGGTCACCGCGGCACGCGTCGTCTGACCGGCGCTCACGAGAGCCCCGCCGCCCCCGCAGCCGTGCGCAGCACGTCGCGCAACATCCCGGGGGTGAGCCGGCCGGTGAAGGTGTTGCGCTGACTGACGTGGAAGCAGCCGAAGACATCGAGGCCGCCGGCGACTTCCGGACCGCCCGGACCGCCCGGACCGCCGAGCGGCACCCGGGCCCCGTGCCCGAAGGGGGGCCGCGGCCGGGGCACGGTCCAGCCCGCCTCGGCGAACGCGGGCAACGCGGCCTGCCAACCGAAAGCTCCGAGTACGACCACCGCGCGCAACGTCGGCCGCAGCAGCCTCAGCTCCTGCACCAGCCAGGGCCGACAGGTGTCCCGCTCCCCCGGCGTGGGCTTGTTGGCGGGCGGCGCACAGTGCACGGGCGAGGTGATCCGCACGCCGTACAGCTCCAGCCCGTCGTCGACGGACACGGCGGTGGGCTGCGACGCCAGCCCCACGTCGTACAACGCCTGGTACAGCACATCGCCCGAACGGTCCCCGGTGAACATCCGCCCCGTACGGTTTCCCCCGTGCGCGGCCGGGGCCAGCCCGACGATCAGCAGCCGGGCGTCCGGCGGCCCGAAGCCCGGTACGGGCCGACCCCAGTACGTCCAGTCGGCGAAGGCTGCCCGCTTGGTACGGGCGACCTCCTCACGCCAGCCCACCAGCCGAGGACACGCCCGACAGCCCCCGACCCTCCGGTCGAGCATGGCCAGGGCGGAGTAGGAGCGCGAAGCGGCGGAGGGGGAGGGGGAGGGGGAGGTCGCGGAAGGTGGAAAGGGGGAGGTCGGGGAGTCAGGAGCGATGGAGTGGGAGGGGGCCTTGGAGGCGTCCATGTCTCCACGGTAAGACCAGGCCGGACGGATCAGAGCGATCAGAGCGATCTAGAGCCGGATGGGCCCGAGGGGCCTGGGGCCCCCTCCCGTCTTCTCCTGGCCTGCCTTCCTTCCTGCGGTCCCTCCTGTGGTCCCTCCTCCCGCCCTTCCCCTCTCTACTCGGTCACCGGTACCGCCCTCACCCACATGCGGTCCTCCGTCAGATAGCGCTCCACTCTCAAGCCCGCTTCCGCCAGGGCCTCCTCGAACTGGTTCTTGGTCAGCGGGCGGGACCGGAAGGTCTGGGTCCACGCCGCGTCCGGGAAGTCGTACTCCGCGCGTACGGAGTGGACGCCGTCCCCGACGGGGTCGGTCGAGACGATCCGGATCGTGAAGCCGCTCGGGTCGACGCGCTCGCGCGGCACGTTCGAGTGGTAGTCCTCTCCTTCCCGTTGGATCAGTAGGCAGCCGCCCTTCGCGATGTGGCGTGCGCAGGCCCGCAGCATCCTTCGCCGTAACTCGACGTCCCCGTTGTGCACGAGGAACGAGGCGAGCATCACCACGTCGAACGTCTCGCCCAGGGCGAGGTCCTCGATGGGGCCGCATATCGTGCGGGCCCCGCGGACGCGCTCCAGCATCTCGGCGGACTCGTCGACCGCCGTGACCGTGAACCCGCGCTCCAGCAGGGCGTGAGTCACTCGGCCGACCCCGCTGCCCAGCTCCAGGATGTGCGCGCCCGCGGGCACCGCCGCGGCGATGACTTCCGGCTCGTTCCCCACCGGCAGCCGCGAGTAGAGCTCGACCGCGCAGCCGTCCGGAGTGATCGCACCGGGACCGGTTCCCTGATATCCGTCTCGCATTTCCAGCCTCATGCCCGTCCAACGGCCGGTCTCCGTACGGCCGTTCCCCATCCGCACTAGTTCACCCGTTCGAGGGATGGCCGCTCCGTTCGAGCCGCGCGGGAGGAGCACGCATCGACCCCCTGGAGAACGTCCGGACCAGGGAGTACGTTGCAAGGAGGAGCGGTGATCGGGATGCGTACGGGCAGTGAGCCGGTGACAGCGCGCAGTGCGCTGCGGATGCGTCTGTGGCTGACCCTGTGGGGCCTGGCCTGGGCGATCTTCGGGACGGCCGCGTTCGCTCTCGTGGGACGCCCGGGGTGGGCGGCCGCGTGCGGGGTGCTGTGGCTGGTGATCACGGTCGATCTGACGATGATCCTCAGACATCGGCGGCAGGGCCCCCACTATCAGCCGGGCCGCGACATCCCGCCGTACCGGCCGCCCGAGCACCGTCGCCCTTGAAGCCCGGTGATCAGGTGGCCCGGTGACCCAGTGGCCCGCTGTCCCAGCGGCTCGGTGATCCAGTGGCCCGGCGGTCCAGCGGCTCGCCGGCCCGGAAGTCGGCCGTTCTCAGCTTTCGAAGCGCGCCGCTTCGAGGTACTGCGGGTTCGGGTCCAGTGCCGCGGCCAGCCGGAAGTGGCGCTTGGCCTGGTCGCCCCGGCCCTGCCGCTCATAGGTGCGGCCGAGCGCGAAGTGCGCGAAGGCGTTGTCCGGTTCGCGCTCCAGGACGATGGTGAACTCCAGCTCGGCCGGCCGTAGTTGGGCGGCGGCGAAGAAGGCACGCGCGCGCAGCAGCCGGGCGGCGGTGTTCTCGGGGTGCGCGGCGATGACCTTGTCGAGCAACTTCACCGCGCCCCGCGGGTCCCGTGCGGCGAGCAGATGCTCCGCGGCACGGAAGTCGATGACATGTGTCTCCGGAGTACGTCCGGTCGAACCGCTGGTGTCGGGCACGGAAAAATCCTTCCCTTGCTCAATGCGTTCAACGCGCGGAGCGAGGGCCGCTATTCCGGTGTGGCCCCGTGCTGCGCGTGCGCTCTGCGCGTGAGGTCGGCCCACACGTCCTGCACGCGCCGGTGGAGATCCGCGAGCGGTACGTCGTTGTCGATCACGATGTCCGCGATCTCCCGGCGCTTGTCCCGGGTCGCCTGGGCGGCCATCCGCGCGCGCGCGTCCTCCTCCGTCATGCCACGGAGCCGGACGAGCCGGTCGAGCTGGGTCTCGGGAGCCGCGTCGACGACGACCACGACGTCGTACAGGGGGCCGAGGGCGTTCTCGGTGAGGAGGGGGACGTCGTGGACGACGACGGCGTCCTCGGGGGCGGCCGCCTCGAGTTCGCGGGAGCGGGCGCCGACCAGGGGGTGCACGATCGAGTTGAGGAGGGCGAGTTTCGCGGGGTCGGCGAAGACGACCGAGCCCAGGCGGGGGCGGTCGAGGCTGCCGTCGGGGGCGAGGACGTCCTCGCCGAACGCTTCCGCGACGGCCGCGAGTCCCGGGGTGCCCGGCGCGACGACCTCGCGCGCGATGCGGTCCGCGTCGATCAGTACGGCCCCGCACTCGACGAGCAGCCGTGACACCTCGCTCTTGCCGGCGCCGATCCCGCCGGTCAGGCCCACTTTCAGCATGAGCGGAAGCTTAGGGCCTGCCGGTGACGATGCACCCGACAGGCCCCTGCGTACTGCCTCTGCCTCTGGTCCTACCGCTGCCTTTACCTCTCGTCGGCTTGTTCAGCCCTCGCCCTCGCGCTCGGCGAGGAACCGTTCGAACTCCTGTCCGATCTCGTCGGCCGACGGGATGTCGACGGGCTCCGCGAGCATGTTGCCGCGGGTCTCGGCGCCGGCCGCGGCATCGTACTGGTGCTCCAGCCCCTGGACGAGGGAGGTGAGTTCCTCGTCGCCCTCCTGGATCTGGCGGTCGATCTCGGTCTGCGTCCGGTGGGCGTCCGTGCGCAGGGCGTGCGCGATGCCCGGCAGAACCAGGCCGGTGGCCGCCGTGATCGCTTCCAGGACGGTCAGGGCCGCGTCCGGGTACGCCGAACGGGCGATGTAGTGCGGGACGTGCGCGGCGACGCCCAGGATGTCGTGTCCGGCTTCCATGAGGCGGTACTCCACGAGCGCTTCGGCGCTGCCGGGGACTTGGGCCTCGTCGAAGGGGCTGCGGTGGCCCGGCATGAGGTCCGTACGGTTGCCGTGCGGGGTGAGGCCCACGGGCCGGGTGTGCGGGACGCCCATGGGGATGCCGTGGAAGTTCACCGCCAGGCGGACGCCGAGCCGCTCCACGATCTGCTTGACGGCGACGGCGAAGCGTTCCCATTCCACGTCCGGCTCGGGGCCGGACAGCAGCAGGAACGGCGCACCGGTGGTGTCCTGTACGAGCCGCACCTCGATGGTCGGCTCCTCGTACTCGGTCCACCGGTCGCGCTTGAAGGTCAGCAGCGGGCGGCGGGCGCGGTAGTCGACCAGCCGGTCGTGGTCGAAGCGGGCCACGACTTGGTGGGGCAGCGAGTCGAGGAGCCGGTCGACGATCTGGTCACCGGTCTCGCCCGCGTCGATGTATCCGTCGAAGTGGTAGAGCATGACAAGTCCGGCCGACTCCTGGGCCAGCGCCATGTCGACGACTGCCAGGCCCTTCGGCTCCCATGCGTACAAACCCTGCGGATCAAGCACTTGGACCGCTCCCCTCGTGTTCCTCCTGTCCAACGCGCGCCGGACCGTGGGCATTCCCGGTCCACGCCCCTTGATCAGGTGACTGCTACCGGCTTCTCACGGCGACCGGGTGAGGGCCGGTCGGGTCGGGGACGTGCGGGGGCGGTCACGGCGGGGGAGAGAACAGCGATGCCGCTTCCGGGCAGCACCGAGGGCCCGCACCTCGAAAGGTGCGGGCCCTCGACAAGCTGCTAACCCTCAGCGGCTACCGGTTCAGCTCTGGCCGCCGGCCAGCTTCTCGCGCAGAGCGGCGAGCGCCTCGTCCGAGGCCAGCGCGCCGGACGTGTCGGCACCCTCGGAGGAGTACGAACCGCCACCGCCACCGCCGCCGCCGCTACCGGACGCGGCCGGAGCCGCACCCGCCGCGTCGCCGCCCTCGGCAGCGGCCTTCTCGTCCGCCTCGCGGGACTTGATGACCTGAGCCTGGTGCTGCTCGAAGCGCGTCTGCGCCTCGGCGTACTGGTTCTCCCAGACCTCACGCTGCGACTCGAAGCCCTCGAGCCAGTCGTTGGTCTCGGGGTCGAAGCCCTCGGGGTAGATGTAGTTGCCCTGGTCGTCGTACGACGCGGCCATGCCGTACAGGGTCGGGTCGAACTCGACCGAGGCCGGGTCGGAACCGAAGGACTCGTTGGCCTGCTTCAGCGAGAGGCTGATGCGGCGGCGCTCGAGGTCGATGTCGATGACCTTGACGAAGATCTCGTCGTTGACCTGGACGACCTGCTCCGGGATCTCCACGTGGCGCTCGGCCAGCTCGGAGATGTGGACCAGACCCTCGATGCCCTCGTCGACGCGCACGAACGCACCGAACGGAACGAGCTTCGTGACCTTACCGGGAACAACCTGCCCGATCTGGTGCGTGCGGGCGAACTGCTGCCACGGGTCTTCCTGGGTCGCCTTCAGCGACAGGGAGACACGCTCGCGGTCCATGTCGACGTCGAGAACCTCGACGGTGACTTCCTGGCCGACCTCGACAACCTCGGAGGGGTGGTCGATGTGCTTCCAGGACAGCTCGGAGACGTGGACCAGACCGTCGACGCCACCCAGGTCCACGAAGGCACCGAAGTTGACGATCGAGGAGACCACGCCAGAGCGGACCTGACCCTTCTGGAGGGTCGTGAGGAAGGTCTGACGGACCTCGGACTGGGTCTGCTCCAGCCAGGCACGGCGGGACAGGACCACGTTGTTGCGGTTCTTGTCCAGCTCGATGATCTTCGCCTCGAGCTCCTTGCCCACGTAGGGCTGAAGGTCGCGGACGCGGCGCATCTCGACGAGGGAAGCCGGCAGGAAGCCACGGAGGCCGATGTCGAGGATGAGACCACCCTTGACGACCTCGATGACGGTACCGGTGACGATGCCGTCCTCTTCCTTGATCTTCTCGATGGTGCCCCAGGCGCGTTCGTACTGGGCGCGCTTCTTCGAGAGGATCAGGCGGCCTTCCTTGTCCTCCTTCTGGAGAACAAGGGCTTCGATCTCGTCACCGACGGCGACGACCTCATTGGGGTCGACGTCGTGCTTGATCGAGAGCTCACGGCTCGGGATGACACCTTCGGTCTTGTAACCGATGTCGAGGAGAACCTCGTCCCGGTCAACCTTGACGATGACGCCATCGACGATGTCGCCATCGTTGAAGTACTTGATCGTCTCGTCGATAGCGGCGAGGAATGCTGCCTCGTCACCGATGTCGTTGACCGCAACCTGCGGGGTGGTGGCGGTGGTCTCGGTGCTGCTCGTCATGTGGGAAAGGGCTCCGGTACGGACAGTGAGTCGTAGGTACTGCTACGCCGGAAGCCCGTGATCGCCCTGAAGAAGCCGGACAGCTTAGGAAGCACCTCACCAGAGAACTGGTGATGGCACCCCGAGAACCGAGGGGACATACAACAGATGCGAGCGCAGCCTGCTACGTCTGAGGTGCGCAGGCCCACAGCGCAACTTGTAGCATACGGGGGCAGCCGGGCCGGGTCAATGCGCGAACGCGCACACCCGGGGCGGATCACCGCATACCCGGCACACAACCTTTCTCCTGAGGTCACACCGGCCACAGGAAGCCCCTTCGGCGACACCTCGGGTGAGGCCGACGGGCGGGTTGCACGGAAGAGTACGACGAGGGAGCCGATCATCCAAGAGCCCGCATCGTCCGAGCCGGCCTTCGAGCCGGAAGCCACCCGCCGTGACGCCGACGTCACCGAGAGCTCCCGGGCCAACCGGGGCTGGTGGGACCGCAACGCGGACGAATACCAGATCGAGCACGGCACCTTCCTCGGCGACGGCCGCTTCGTGTGGGGTCCCGAGGGACTGGACGAGGTGGAGGCGGAGCTGCTCGGCCCGCCGGAGGAGCTGAAGGGCAGGTCGGTCCTGGAGATCGGCGCCGGCGCGGCGCAGTGCGCCCGCTGGCTGACCGAGCAGGGCGCGCGTCCGGTCGCCCTGGACCTCTCGCACCGCCAGCTCCAGCACGCGCTTCGCATCGGCGCGTCGTTCCCGCTGGTGTGCGCCGACGCGGGCGCGCTGCCCTTCGCGGACGCCTCCTTCGACCTGGCCTGCTCGGCGTACGGGGCGCTGCCCTTCGTGGCCGACCCGGTGCAGGTCCTGAAGGAGGTGCGGCGGGTGCTGCGGCCCGGGGGCCGTTTCGTGTTCTCGGCGACCCACCCGATCCGGTGGGCGTTCCCGGACGAGCCGGGCCCGGAGGGGCTGACCGTGTCCTCGTCCTACTTCGACCGCACTCCTTATGTCGAGCAGGACGACCAGGGCCGCGCGGTGTACGTGGAGCACCACCGGACGCTGGGCGACCGGGTCCGCGACATCGTGGCGGGCGGCTTCCGGCTGGTGGACCTGGTCGAGCCGGAGTGGCCGGCCTGGAACTCCTCGGAGTGGGGTGGCTGGTCCCCGCTGCGCGGGAACCTGATCCCGGGGACGGCCGTCTTCGTCTGCGAGCGGGACTAGCGGGGCACCTGCCCGCTCCGCCCCTCCTCTCCCTCCCTCCTACCTGACGCCTGCACGCGGGACGCCCACGCGCACGCGCGCGTGCGGCTCGTCTTCGGGGGCGTACGACACTGGTGGCGTGATCCCCCGTTACGACGCCCTGGACTCGCTGCCCGTACGGGCCGCACTGCCCGCCCTGAACGACGCCCTCGACGGCCACGGCACGGCCGTCCTGGCCGCGCCGCCCGGTACGGGCAAGACGACGCTGGTGCCGCTCGCCCTGGCCGGGCTGCTGGGCGGGGGCCCGGCGCGCCGGGTGCTCGTGGCCGAGCCGCGGCGGATCGCGGCCCGGGCGGCGGCCCGGCGGATGGCGTGGCTGCTGGGTGAGCGGCCCGGGGAGAGCGTGGGCCACACCGTGCGCGGAGAGCGGGTCGTCGGGCGGCGCACGCGCGTGGAGGTCGTCACGACCGGTGTGCTGCTTCAGCGTCTTCAGCGCGACCAGGAGCTGTCGGGCGTCGATGTGGTGGTGCTGGACGAGTGCCACGAGCGGCACCTCGACGCGGACACCTCGGCCGCCTTTCTGTGGGACGTGCGCGAGACGCTGCGGCCGGAGCTGCGGCTGGTGGCGGCCTCGGCGACGACGGACACGGCCGGCTGGGCGCGGCTCCTGGGCGGGGCGCCGGTGGTGGAGGCGCATGGTTCCGTCTTCGGCGTCGAGGTGGTCTGGGTGCCTCCGGCGCGTGCCGTGCGGCCGCCGCACGGCATGCGGGTGGATCCCGCGTTGTTGGCGCACGTCGCGTCGGTGGTGCGGCGGGCGTTGGCCGAGCGGTCGGGAGACGTGCTGTGTTTCCTGCCGGGCGTCGGGGAGATCGCGCGGGTCGCGGGGCTCCTCGGTGGGCCGGCCGGGGTGGACGTGCTCCAGGTGCACGGGCGGGCGCCGACGGCCGTGCAGGACGCGGTGCTGGCTCCCGGGGAGCGGCGCCGGGTGGTCCTGGCGACCTCCGTGGCGGAGTCCTCGCTGACGGTGCCCGGGGTGCGGGTGGTCGTCGACTCGGGGCTGGCGCGGGAGCCGCGGGTGGACCACGCGCGCGGGCTGAGCGCGCTCGCGACGGTCCGGGCCTCGCAGGCGGCGGGCCGGCAGCGGGCGGGGCGGGCCGGGCGGGAGGCGCCGGGTGCGGTGTACCGGTGCTGGGCGGAGGCGGAGGATGCCCGTCTGCCGTCGTTCCCGGCTCCGGAGATCCGGGTGGCCGACCTGACGGCGTTCGCCCTTCAGGCGGCGTGCTGGGGGGACCCGGACGCTTCCGGGCTGGCGTTGCTGGATCCGCCGCCGGGCGGGGCGATGGCGGCCGCGAGGTCTTTGCTGACGGCGATCGGGGCGGTGGACTCCGCCGGGCGGGCCACCGCGCGCGGGAAACGGCTGGCCAGGCTGGGACTGCACCCCCGGTTGGGCCGGGCCCTGCTCGACGGGGCCGCGGCGGTGGGGGTGGAGCGGGCCGTCGAGGTGGTCGCGTTGTTGAGCGAGGAGGCTCCGCGGGAGTACGGCGACGATCTGGCCGCCGCTCTGCGGTCCACCCGGCGCGGGGGTGACGCCTACGGTTCGCGGTGGCGGGCGGAGGTGCGCCGGCTGCGGGCCGTCGTCGAAGGTTCGACGCCGGCCGGGCCCACCGCCGCGGGAGGGAACGGAAGCGGAAGCGGAGACGGTGCCGGTGCCGGTGCCGACGCCGGTGCCGGGCTCGTCGTCGCCCTGGCCTTCCCGGAGCGGCTCGCCAGGGCCGACGGGGGTTCCTACCTCATGGTCTCCGGCACCCGGGCCGAGGTCCGCGAGGGCACCGATCTGCGCGGGGCCCCCTGGCTCGCCGTCGCCGTCGCCGACCGGCCCGTGGGGAAGGGGCACGCGCGCGTGCAACTCGCGGCGGTCGTGGACGAGGAGGTCGCCCGGCTCGCGGCCGGCGCGCTGCTCGACGCGCGGGACGAGGTCCACTGGGCCGACGGGGATGTCGTGGCGCGGCGGGTGGAGCGGCTGGGGGCGGTGGAGCTGGCGGTGCGTCCGCTCAGGAACGCCGACGCCGGGCTCGTACGCGGTGCGCTGGTCGAAGGGCTGGAGAAGGACGGGCTGCGGCTGCTGCGGTGGTCGGCCGATGCGGACGTCCTGCGGCAGCGGCTGGCGTTCCTGCGGCGGCAGCTGGGCGAGCCGTGGCCCGACGTCTCCGACGCGTCGCTGCACGCGCGCGTGGACGAGTGGCTGGAGCCGGAGCTGAGCCGGGCGCGGCGGCGGAGCGATCTCGGGCGGATCGATGCCGGGGAGGCGCTCGGGCGGCTGTTGCCCTGGGCTTCCGGCGAGGCGGCCCGGCTGGAGGAGCTGGCGCCGGAGCGGATCACCGTGCCGAGCGGGTCCAGGATCCGGATCGACTATGCCGATCCGGATCGGCCGGTCCTCGCGGTGAAGCTGCAGGAGATGTTCGGGCTCCAGGAGTCGCCGCGGGTCGCCGGGGTGCCGTTGCTGGTGCATCTGCTGTCGCCGGCCGGGCGGCCCGCGGCCGTCACGGCCGACCTCGCCTCCTTCTGGAGGGAGGGCTACAAGGGGGTGCGGGCGGAGTTGCGCGGCCGGTATCCGAAGCATCCCTGGCCCGAGGATCCGGCCGGCGCCGAGCCGACCCGGTTCACCAACGCGCGGCTCAGGCGGTGACAGCTCAGGCGGTGACGGCTCAGGCGGTGACGGGCTGCGGTGCGGCGGGCTCGGCGGCGGTGGGTTCGTCCGGGCGGCGGCCGCGGGCCTCCAGGTAGAGGGAGAGGGACATCAGGAGGGCGCCGAGCAGGAGGAAGCCCCAGGGGAGGTAGGCGGTCAGCAGCAGGACCAGGGTGCGGTTGGACTTGATCACGGACACCGTGTGCTCGATGTAGTCCTCGCGCATCTTCACGTGTCCGGCGAAGGCGGTGACCTTCGCGCGGCCGCCGAGCAGGGTGCCGCCGCGGAGTTCCTCCTTGTGGATCTCCTCGCCGTAGACGGGTGCGCCGGTGACGGGTTCGACCCAGAACTTGCGGACCGTGGTGTACCAGCGGGTGGTGCCGGTCCTGGCGACGGTCTCCGGGGTGATGCCCTCGACCGGCATCGTCCTGGGCATGGCGACCTTGGTCCAGGGGATGGTCTGCTCGAAGTAGTAGACCTCCAGGCCGCGGAAGTTCCGGGTGCCCTGGTAGTGGATGGGGGCCGTGGTGCGGGTCTGGGCGTCGAAGTACTCGTAGTCCCGCTTCTCGGTCAGGAAGGGCCATTTGAACTCGATGCCCTCCCGGCGCACCGGGTCGCCGTCGACCATCTCGCCGGTGGCGTGCACGGGTTCCTGGGTGTGGGCGTCGAAGATGTACCGCTCGGGGACCTTGGAGACCATCTTGCCGTCGGGCCCCTGGACGTAGGACAGGCCGTCCCAGACGACGACGTCCCGGCCTGCGGTCTTCTCGATCTTCTCGGAGGCCTCCACGTCGCCCTTGAGGGTCTGCACGATGGTGATCTTTGGGACCGTGCGGGCGGTCATGGTGCCGTAGTCGAGGAGGGTGGCGTTCTTCGCCTCCAGGACCATGGTCTGGTACTCGTTCGCCGGGATCTTGGCGAGGTGCGGGAAGGCGTACCAGCGCAGCAGCGGGGACAGCGCCGCGAAGAACACGGCGAGGGCGAGCAGGATCAGACTGGCCTTGCGCCGCATCTCGGCCTCCTTCGCGGGCGGAACCGGCGGGTGGGGCGGTTACGGGTGTGCGGGGACCGTCGTCAGCAGTGGCTTCGGGGAGGTCTTGCCGGCCGGTGTGTCCAGCGCGGTGAGGGTGAGGACCAGGGCGAGCGCGACGGCGAGACCGGTCGCGGCGGCGATCAGGGCACGCATACGGTCCTCCCGGAGCTGACGGGACGTCAGGTCGGGCACGGTAGCAACGGGCGGGCGAGATGAGAACACGTCGCACACGACGGCGGCGCCCCTGTGGAGAGGGGGCGCCGCCGGCGTCGTTCGCAGGAGGGCCCGAAGCGGAGTCCGGGGACCGGGGACCGGGGAAGGCTTACGAGCCTGCGGTCGTCGACTCGGACTCGCTGGGCGTCGGGGTCGGCGTCGAGGTCTCGGCGGCCGTGACGGTGAGTTCCACCGTCAGGGTCGCTCCGCCCGTGGTGGTGATGCGGAGCAGATAGGCGCCGGCGGTGTCGTCCGCGTACAGCTTGGGCAACTGGAGCAGGCCGTTCGCGTCCGTCCGGAGGTCCAGGGTGCGCACGGGGTTGCCGGCGGCGTCCTTGAAGTAGGGGCCCTTGTCGTTCGTGGTCGCGTCGACGGCCGACTTGATCAGGGTTGCGGTGACCGCGACCTTGTCCGCCACGGCACCCTTGTAGGTGGCCTTCACCTCGACCGGGTCGGCGAACTCGCCGCCGGCGGTGCAGGTCAGCGCGGTGCCGCTGGTGCGGGCGAGGGCGTCGGCTGCGCGGGCGGTGACGGTGGCCCTGTAGTCGAGGGCGGAGAGCGTGCGACCGAGGACCGTGGCACGGACGGTGAAGGCGCCGGTCTCCTCGCCCGCCTCGAGAGCGGGCGCGAGGGCTATGCCGGCGGCGCCGGTGGAGATCGTGGCGACGCGCTCGCCACCGGTGAACGTGGCGTCGGTGTCGCCGACGATGGTGAAGCGGATGCGGACCTTGGCGACGGCCTTTCCGGCCGCCGTCTCCGCGCGGGTGCTGATGCGGTCGGTGAACGCGTCGCCCGCCATGGCGGCGAGACTCGGCGTGCCCGCGTCCTCGAGGTGAGCGACCGTGTCGGTCGGCGTCGGGGTCGGGGTCGGCGTCGGGGTGCTGGGCGTCGACGGCTTGCTGGGCTTGCTGGGCGTCGACGGCGTGCTCGGCGTGCTGGGTGTGCTCGGCGTGCTGGGCGTCGACGGGGTGGACGGCGAGGTGGGCGTGTAGCCGGTGCCGTCGTCGCTGCGGTTGTCGGGCACGGTGCCGGTGCCGTCGGGGATCTCGTGCGTGCCCTTGCGGTAGTACTCCACCCACGACAGGACGGTGTTCAGGTAGTCCGTCGAGTTGTTGTAGCTGAGGATCGCGCTGCGCATCCCGGACGTGGCCGACATGTCCCAGTCGTAGCGGCACAGGTAGTGGCCGGCGGCGAGCGCGGCGTCGTAGATGTTGTTGGGGTCCTTCTTGCCGTCGGCGTTGCCGTCGCGGCCCGCCCACGCCCAGGTGGACGGGATGAACTGCATGGGGCCCACGGCCCGGTCGTAGGTGCTGTCGCCGTCGTACGCGCCGTTGTCGGTGTCGCTGATGTTCGCGAAGCCGACGCCGTTGAGGACCGGGCCGAGGATCGGCGAGATGGTGGTGCCGTCTGCGGTCACGTTGCCGCCGCGGGCCTGGCCCGACTCGACCTTGCCGATGGCGGCGAGGAGTTGCCAGGGCAGGTTGCAGCCCGGCTTGGACTGCGCCAGCTCCGCCTCGGCCTTCTTGTAGGCGTCCAGGACGGTCGCCGGGATGCCGGCCTCCGTGGTGCCGGTGGCGGCCGGGGTGGTGGAGGAGCTCTCGCTCGGCGCGGGGTTCGGGCTTTTCAGCGGCGGCAGGTCCGTGTAGTACGGCGAGTTGCCGGTGGCGCTGTCACCGGTGCCGGTGCCCGTTTCGGCGGACGACGGGGTGTCGGCGGCGGTCTGTCTGCCGTGGCCGTCGGCCGTGACGTCCGGTGCCTGGGACGCGGCCAGAGCCGCTACCGCCAGTGCGGCCACGGTCGTGTTGACCGCTCCCTTGCGCAGCCTGGTGCCGAAATGCGCCGACATGAAGTGGAACCCTCCCGTGGACGCGGTACGCCCGTCTCTTCGCCTGCACCCTGCCGTTGCGGCTGTTGCCACTGTGGTGGCCGTTGCCGCTACGGCCGCCGTCACCGGTGTGACGATCAACCCGCCCCGAGGGTTGCACCCATGGGCGGATTGCCCTGCTCCGCTCTTCCGTTCGACGCGCCCTCGGGCATGCCGACCCAGGCGACCCTACGACAACTTCTTTTGCACCGGCACCCGTTCGGGTGGCGTTTTCACCAGCCGGTCATGTGCGGTCGGTCTGGAACCGTGCCCCGCATACTGGACGTCGTAGATCACCGGGCCGGCCGGCCCGTCAACGTTCGCCCCGGGGAGCCCCGTTGCCGTTCACCCTGAGTCACGCGGCGGCCGTGCTACCTGCCGTGCGCGCCGACGGCACCGGTCGCGGGTCCCTGGTTCCGGCCGCCCTCGTGGCGGGTTCCTTCGCTCCCGACATGACCTACTACGCGGCGAGTGTCCTGTCCGGGGCCATGGAGTTCGGCGACGTCACACACTCCCTGCCCGGCGTGTTCACGATCGACGTGCTCGTCGCCTGGGCTCTGGTGGGGCTCTGGCTGCTGGTGCGCGAGCCGCTGGTGGCGCTGCTGCCGCGGTCCCGGCAGGGCCGGGCTGCCACGCTGACCCGCTGCGGGGCGCCACGCGCGCGTGTACGGCCGTCCACCGCCCTGTGGTGGTACGTCTCCGCGGCGCTCGGCGCGCTGACCCATGTGGTGTGGGACGAGTTCACGCACCTCGACCGCTGGGGCATGCGGCTGTTCCCCGTCCTCGGCGAGGACATCGCCGGATCGCCTCTGTACTGGTACCTCCAGTACGGGGGTTCGGCCGTGGCCGCGGTGGTGATCGCCGCGTTCGTGACGTACGCGCTGCGCCGGGCGCCGGCCGGCGAGCCGGTGGGGGTCGCGGTGCTGTCGGTGCGGGACCGGTGGTGGGCGGGCGCCGTGATCGGCGGTTGCGCGCTGGTCGCGGCGGTGCGGCGGGCGACGCGGTGGTGGGAGTACTGGGGGTCGCGCGAGGCGAAGCCGTGGGAGCTCGTCCCGACGCTGTGCTTCGGGGCGGGCGCGGGGCTGGTGCTGGGGATGCTGCTGTACGCGGTCGGAGTGCGGCTGTGGCGTCCGGCCCGGCCTGTCCGCCCGGCTCGTCCGGCTCGTCCGGCCGCCCGGGATGCCTGCGCCGGGCAGCCGGAAGCGGACGCGGACGGGGCTGCGGAAGCGGAAGCGGACGGGGTCAGTGTGCGGCGGAGCCGCCCCGGCGTTCGGTGAGGGGGGTTGCCGTCGCGACGAAGAGCGGGATGCGACGGTCCGTACGGGGTCCGCGGAGCCGGCCGAGGACGCCGAGCGCCCGGACCAGGTGTCCGCGTACCGCCTCGGCCCACAGGCGCCGCCGGCTGTCGTCCCGGGGAGCGAACCCGGCGAGGACCCGGGCCAGGAAACGGGGCAAGGGCAGGGGCAGAAGCCCGGTGAGAGCCGGACCGTGAAGCCGCGCGGCAGCCGCATGCAGGGCCGTGGCGGGGGTCCACGGGATCCGGGGGGTGGCGGCGCCCGGCGCGAGGGCGGGGCGCGGCCGCGTCCGGGAAGCCGCGCCGGGCCAGGACTCCGCGGCCGCCGTGGCGTGAACGCGTGCGTGGGCTTTCCGGCGGTGGAGCATGCGTATACCCATGGCGGCATCCTGATGGCCCTGACCCGGCTGGGGCCTGTTCTCGGGGGCCACGCGGGTGAGGGCCCTCGGGGGATGTACCGGCGGTGACCGAACATCTCGCGACGCCGACGGCTCCCACGACACCGGCGGGGGAGCGGCAGGCCGCTCCCCCGCCGGGGGCTAGTGCGCCGCCGACTCCCAGTCCGCGCCCGCGCCGACCGACACGTCCAGCGGGGCCCTGAGCTGGACGGCGCCGGCCATCTCACGGCGGACCAGCTCCTCGACCGCCGCACGCTCACCGGGGGCGATCTCCAGGACGATTTCGTCGTGGACCTGGAGCAGCATGCGGGAATTCAGGTCCGCCGCGCGCAGGGCCGCGTCCACCTTGAGCATGGCGATCTTGACGATGTCCGCCGCCGTGCCCTGGATCGGCGCGTTGAGGGCCATGCGCTCGGCGGCCTCACGGCGCTGCCGGTTGTCGCTGTTGAGGTCGGGCAGATAGCGGCGGCGGCCGAAGACCGTCGCCGTGTAGCCCGTCGCCCGCGCCTCGTCGACCGCGCGGCGCAGATAGTCCCGTACGCCGCCGAAGCGCTCGAAGTAGGCGTCCATCAGGCCACGGGCCTCGCCCGCGTCGATGTTCAGCTGCTGGGACAGGCCGAACGCCGACAGGCCGTACGCCAGGCCGTAGGACATCGCCTTGATCTTGCGCCGCATCTCCGCGTCCACCGCGGTGGGCTCGACGCCGAACACCTGGGAGGCGGCCGTGGTGTGCAGGTCCTCGCCGGAGGTGAACGCCTCGATGAGGCCGGCGTCCTCCGACAGATGAGCCATCACACGCAGCTCGATCTGGCTGTAGTCGGCGGTCATCAGGGACTCGAAGCCCTCGCCGACGACGAAGCCGCGGCGGATCGCCCGGCCCTCGTCGGTGCGGACGGGGATGTTCTGGAGGTTCGGGTCCGTGGAGGACAGCCGGCCGGTCGCGGCGACCGTCTGGTTGAACGTGGTGTGGATGCGGCCGTCCGCGGCGATCGTCTTGATCAGGCCCTCGACGGTGACCCGCAGCTTCGCCTGCTCCCGGTGGCGGAGCATGATGACCGGCAGCTCGTTGTCCGTCTGGCCGGCGAGCCAGGCCAGGGCGTCGGCGTCGGTGGTGTAGCCGGTCTTGGTCTTCTTCGTCTTCGGCAGGCCCAGTTCGCCGAAGAGGACCTCCTGCAACTGCTTGGGCGACCCCAGGTTGAACTCGTGCCCGGCCGCCGCGTGCGCCTCCTTCACGGCCTGCTGGACGGCGCCCGCGAACATCTGCTCCATGGCCTCCAGGTGGGGACGGTCGGCGGCGATGCCGTGCCGCTCCAGGCGGGCCAGGAGGGCGGAGGTCGGCAGCTCCATGTCGCGCAGCAGGTCGGCCGCGCCGACCTCCTCCAGCCGGCCGCGGAACGCCTCGCCGAGGTCGACGATCGTGCGGGCCTGCACCATGAGGGCCTCGGCCTCGGCGCCGTCGTCCGCCCCGAAGGCGAGCTGGCCGTCGGCCGCGGCGGCGGGGGCCAGCTCACGGCCCAGGTACTCCAGGGACAGCGCGTCCAGGTCGAAGGAGCGGCGGCCCGGCTTGACCAGGTAGGCGGCGAGCGCCGTGTCCATCCCGACGCCGGCGACGGACCAGCCGTGCTCGGCGAAGACACGCATGGCGCCCTTGGCGTTGTGCAGGACCTTGGGGCGGTCCTCGGCGGCGATCCAGGCCGCCCACGCGTTCTCGTCGGCCTCGTCCAGCTCCGCCGGGTCGAACCAGGCGGCCGCTCCCGCGGCGGCGGCGAGCGCGATCTCGGCGACCGAGCCCGCGCCCAGCGCCCAGGCGTCGACGGTGGCGACGCCGAGGGTGTCGGTGCCGTGCTCCGCGAGCCAGCCGGCCAGCTCGCCGGTGCCCAGCACCGTGCCGTCCAGCTCCACCCCGCCGGTGATCACCGGCGTCGCCTCGGCCTCCTCGCCGCCCGGGTCGACGGCGTACAGCCGCTCACGCAGCGACGGGTTCCTGATCTCCAGGGTGTCCAGGATCATCGCGACGGTCGTGCGGTCGTACGGGGCGCGCTCCAGCTCGACGACCGTCCTCGGCAGCTCGACGGTACGGACCATCTCGGTGAGGCGGCGGTTGAGCTTGACGGCCTCCAGGTGGTCGCGCAGGTTCTGCCCGGCCTTGCCCTTCACCTCCTCGACCCGCTCGACGAGCTCCGCGAACGAACCGAACTGGTTGATCCACTTCGCGGCCGTCTTCTCACCGACCCCGGGGATGCCCGGCAGGTTGTCGGACGGGTCGCCGCGCAGCGCCGCGAAGTCGGGGTACTGGGCGGGCGTCAACCCGTACTTCTCGACGACCTTCTCCGGGGTGAACCGGGTCAGCTCCGAGACGCCCTTCGTCGGATACAGCACCGTGGTGTGCTCGGACACCAGCTGGAAGGAGTCGCGGTCGCCTGTGACGATCAGCACGTCGAAGCCCTCGGCCTCGGCCTGGGTGGCCAGCGTGGCGATGACGTCGTCCGCCTCGAAGCCGTCCACCGCGAACCGGGACACGTGCATCGCGTCGAGCAGCTCGCCGATCAGCTCGACCTGGCCCTTGAACTCGTCCGGCGTCTTGGACCGGTTCGCCTTGTACTCGGTGAACTCCTCGGAGCGCCAGGTCTTGCGGGACACGTCGAACGCGACCGCGAAGTGCGTGGGCGCCTCGTCACGCAGGGTGTTGGCCAGCATCGACGCGAAACCGTAGATCGCGTTCGTCGGCTGGCCCGTCGCGGTGGTGAAGTTCTCCGCGGGCAGCGCGAAGAACGCGCGGTAGGCCAGCGAGTGCCCGTCCATGAGCATCAGGCGGGGCCGGCTGCCGGCGGGGGTGTCGGTCTTCTTCGCTGCTGTCTCTGCCACGCCCCCGATCCTGCCACGCCCCACTGACACTCGGTCCCGGCCACCACCGCTCACGGGATCCCCCGGGCCGCCGGCCGTCCGCCGCAAGCTTTGCTCCCGCCCGCCGACCCGCCCGCGGATGAACGGTGTCGGCGCCTCGTGCGAGGATCCCGGAGGTATGTCGCACAGGCGAGCGAGGGAGAGCGCG
The DNA here is from genome assembly GCF_042737245.1 of Streptomyces sp. NPDC060002. Lineage (NCBI taxonomy): Bacteria > Bacillati > Actinomycetota > Actinomycetes > Kitasatosporales > Streptomycetaceae > Streptomyces > Streptomyces sp. NPDC060002. Next base: position 58,198 of record NZ_JBHWUW010000016.1, on the reverse strand, counting down.
ATGGCAACGAAGCCGCCCAAGGCCGATCCGGTCCAGGACGCTCCGCAGGTCGCCGAGCCCAAGCACGTCGCGGCGGGCCTGCCGGCAGTCGGGCACTCCCTGCGGATGGCCCAGCAGCAGATGGGTGTGAAGCGCACCGCGCTGACCCTGCTGCGCGTCAACCAGAAGAACGGCTTCGACTGCCCCGGCTGCGCCTGGCCCGAACCCGAGCACCGGCACACCGCCGAGTTCTGCGAGAACGGCGCGAAGGCGGTCGCCGAGGAGGCGACCCTGCGCCGGGTCACCCCCGAGTTCTTCGCCGCGCACCCCGTCACCGACCTCGCCGGCCGCAGCGGCTACTGGCTCGGCCAGCAGGGTCGCCTCACGCACCCCATGTACCTCCCCGAAGGCGGAGAGCGCTACGAACCGGTGACCTGGGAGCGCGCCTTCGACATCATCGCCGAGGAGACCGCCGCCCTCGCCTCGCCCGACGAGGCCGTCTTCTACACCTCGGGCCGCACCAGCAACGAGGCCGCGTTCCTCTACCAGCTCTTCGCCCGCGAACTCGGCACGAACAACCTCCCCGACTGCTCCAACATGTGCCACGAGTCGTCCGGCTCGGCCCTGTCGGAGACCATCGGCATCGGCAAGGGCAGCGTCCTGCTCAAGGACCTCTACCAGGCCGACCTGATCATCGTCGCCGGGCAGAACCCGGGCACCAACCACCCGCGCATGCTGTCCGCGCTGGAGAAGGCCAAGGCGGGCGGCGCGAAGATCATCAGCGTCAACCCGCTGCCCGAGGCGGGCCTGGAACGCTTCAAGAACCCGCAGACCCCCAAGGGCCTCACCGCGGGCGCCTCGCTCACCGACCTCTTCCTCCAGATCCGCATCGGCGGCGACCAGGCCCTCTTCCGCCTCCTCAACAAGCTCGTCCTCGAGACCGAGGGCGCGCTCGACGAGGCGTTCATCGCCGAACACACCCACGGCTTCGAGGAGTTCGCCGACACGGCCCGCGCCGCCGACTGGGCCGAGACGCTCACCGCGACCGGCCTCACGCGCGCGGAGATCGAGGAAACCCTGCGCATGGTGCTCGCCTCCGAGCGCACCATCGTCTGCTGGGCCATGGGTCTCACCCAGCACAAGCACTCCGTGCCGACGATCCGCGAGGTCGTCAACTTCCTTCTGCTGCGCGGCAACATCGGCCGTCCGGGCGCGGGCGTGTGCCCGGTGCGCGGGCACTCGAACGTGCAGGGCGACCGCACCATGGGCATCTTCGAGCGGCCCACGCCCGCCTTCCTGGACGCCCTGGAGAAGGAGTTCGGCTTCGCGCCCCCGCGCGGGCACGGCTTCGACGTCGTGCGCGCCATCCGCGCACTGCGCGACGGCGAGGCGAAGCTGTTCTTCGCCATGGGCGGCAACTTCGTCTCCGCCTCCCCCGACACCGAGGTCACCGAGGCGGCCATGCGGCGCGCCCGGCTCACGGTGCACGTGTCGACCAAGCTCAACCGCTCACATGTCGTGACCGGCGCGCGGGCCCTCATCCTGCCGACGCTCGGCCGCACCGAGCGCGACCTCCAGGCCGGCCCGAACGGGAAGAGCACAGAGCAGTTCGTGACCGTCGAGGACTCCATGGGCATGGTGCACGCCTCCCGCGGCCGCCTCGCCCCCGCCAGCGCCCACCTGCTGTCCGAGCCCGCCATAGTCTGCCGCCTCGCGCGCCGCGTGCTCGGCGAGGACAGCAAGGTGCCGTGGGAGGAGTTCGAGAAGGACTACGCGACGATCCGGGACCGCATCGCGCGCGTGATCCCCGGCTTCGACGACTTCAACGCGCGCGTGGCCCGCCCCGAGGGCTTCACCCTCCCGCACGGCCCGCGCGACGAGCGCCGCTTCCCCACCGCGACCGGCAAGGCCAACTTCACCGCGGCCCCCGTCGAGTACCCGCGGCTGCCCGAGGGCCGGCTGCTCCTGCAGACGCTGCGCTCGCACGACCAGTACAACACCACGATCTACGGCCTCGACGACCGCTACCGGGGCATCAAGAACGGCCGCCGGGTCGTCCTGGTCAACGCCGAGGACGCGCGCGCCCTCGAGCTCGCCGAGGGCTCCTACGTGGACCTGGTGAGCGAATGGCACGACGGCGTGGAGCGGCGGGCGCCCGGCTTCCGGGTCGTGCTCTACCCGACCAGCCGGGGCTGCGCCGCCGCGTACTACCCGGAGACCAACGTCCTGGTCCCGCTGGACGCCACCGCCGACACCAGCAACACCCCGGCCAGCAAGTCCGTCGTCGTCCGTCTGGAACAATCGGCTACCGACTGAGCGTTTGCTTAAGTCCAGCTGGACTGTGATCGACGAACGGAGCCGGGCCCCATGGGCGAGCAGCAGCACGTGAAGTTCCCGCAAGAGGTCATCGACGAGTACGCGGCCCTCGGCATCGACATCCTGGCCCTGTTCTCCGCCGGACACCTGGGCACCCGGATGGGCGTGGAGATCATCGAGGCCTCCGCGGACCGGGTCGTCGGCACCATGCCGGTCGAGGGCAACACCCAGCCCTACGGCCTGCTGCACGGCGGCGCCTCCGCGGTCCTCGCCGAGACCCTCGGCTCGGTCGGCTCCATGCTGCACGGCGGCAGCTCCAAGATCGCCGTCGGCGTCGACCTGAACTGCACCCACCACCGCGGGGCCCGCTCCGGCCTGGTCACCGGCGTGGCCACGCCCGTGCACCGGGGGCGCTCCACGGCGACGTACGAGATCGTGATCAGTGACGAGGAGGGGCGGCGCGTGTGCACCGCGCGGCTCACCTGTCTGCTGCGGGACGTACGAGCCGGCGACGGGGCGCAGGCGCGCCCCGCCAAGTGACGGGCCGGCCGCTCCGGAGGGTCACGCGTGCGCGGCCGTTGCCCGCCGCCACCGCGGCGGCCTAGCGTCGGGGCATGACCACGGCAGGAGCCCCCCGGACGGGGGCGGCGGGGCGGCTGCTCGGACCGGCGTGGCCGGCGGCCTTGCTGGCGGGCCTGCTGGCGACCGGCTGCGCAGCCTCCGGGAGCGCCGGCGCGAGCGGCACCCCGTCACCGCCCCCTTCCCCGTCCCCGTCCGCATCCGCCACCTCGCCCGAGGAGTTGTGCACCCGCATCGTCGCCCACTGGTCGCGCGAGATCCTGGACAGCACCACCTACGGGGACTACCAGTCGATGGGTCTGTCCAACGGCCAGTACGAGATCCTGCGGACCGTCGTGGGCGCCGCGCGGACCGCGAAGAAGCGCCAAGGAGCCGAGGCCGCCGACGAGTTGATCGACCGCGAGGCGGCCGAGGGCTGCGCCGACCGGTACCGCTCCGGCACCCCGACCGAGGGACCGTGGCAGTGAGCGGCACAGGCCCGGTGGAGCCCGGCGAGGGCACACATGCCTGGGACACCCCCAACGCCGACCGCACCCCCGCAGGCACCCACACCCGCGGCCCCGCCGCCGTCCTCGACACGGACGCCCTCGACACGGACGCCCCAACTCCCGGCGCCCGCCTGCTCCGCAGGCTCGCCCGACTCCATGCCGCCCACCGCCGGGCCACGTCGGCCGCCCTCACCGCGGTGGTCCTCCTCGCGGGCGGCGGCTACCTCTACGCGACCCGGCCGCACGACGCCGAACGGGCAACGCCCGCACCGCCGTTCCCGTCCCAGGTGGTGGACGTCAGCTACCTCGGCCAGGTCGCCGTACCGCCCGGCACCCGCCCCCGCACCTTCGCCTTCGAGGTGCTGCTCGGCGTGGAGTCCGGCCCGCCGGTCACCGTGACGCGAGTGGCCCAGCCGTATGCCGGGCTTTCCCTGACGTCGGCCCCACGGGCTCCGTTCCGGACGAAAGCGGGCTCCGTCCGCAAGGTCGTCATCACCATGCACGCAACGGAATGCGGAAAAGTCCCGAGAGACGCCGGACTGCCTTTCATAGACGTAACTCTACGTAATGCGCGCGCAATACAGGTCCACAGCTACATCCTGGGCGCGCGCTATGCGCACGACCTGTCCGAGGCCCTACAAGTCGCCTGCAGCAACGAATCCGGTCATCACCAAAACGCCTGAGACACCTGAACGAACCCCGGCCCGTCCTGCACGTTCTCAACATGCGGACAGGGCGAATCGGCCTGAATTCAGCTGTTCCACCCACCAAGTACCGCTCTGCATTACCTCGTGTCATAACAAGAGCGTCACAGCATCGGCCAGACCCTCCTCTCCGTCAGCTTCACCCGCTTAGAGTCACGCCCAGTCACCGCGCGGCTGGAATACCCCTCCGGCTCAGCGCTCGACTCGGCCTCTTCCAGGGGGGAGAGCCGCCCAGGGAAAGGACTGGAACGTGCGTCAACGTTCGCTCATCGCCATTACCGCCGCGCTGTCCGCGGGAGCACTCACCCTCACCGCCTGCGGCTCGCGTGACAGCGACGACAAGGGCACCGACAGCGGCGGCACCACCGTCACCATCGGTGTCGACGCGCCGCTGACCGGCGACCTGTCCGCCATGGGCCTCGGCATCAAGAACTCGGCCGACCTGGCCGTCAAGAACGCCAACAAGCAGAAGTACGTCGACGGCGTCACCTTCAAGATCGTCTCCAAGGACGACCAGGCACAGCCCTCCGCGGGCCAGCAGAACGCCGCCGCCCTGGTCGCCGACAAGAGCGTCCTCGGCGTCGTCGGCCCGCTGAACTCCTCCGTCGCCGAATCGATGCAGAAGGTCTTCGACGACGCCAAGCTCGTCGAGATCTCCCCGGCCAACACCGGCGTCTCCCTCACCCAGGGCGCCGACTGGCAGAACACCAAGAAGCGCACCTACAAGTCGTACTTCCGCACCGCGACCACGGACGCCGTCCAGGGCCCGTTCGCCGCCCAGTACGTCTTCAACGACGCCAAGAAGAAGAAGGTCTTCGTCATCGACGACAAGAAGACCTACGGTGCCGGCCTGGCCGGCACCTTCACCGAGGAGTTCAAGAAGCTCGGCGGCACGATCGTCGGCACCGAGCACATCAACCCCGACAGCAAGGACTTCTCCGCGGTCGCCACCAAGGTGAAGAACTCCGGCGCCGAGGTCGTCTACTACGGCGGCGAGTACCCGCAGGCCGGCCCGCTCAGCAAGCAGATCAAGGCCGCCGGCGCCAAGATCCCCCTGGTCGGCGGTGACGGCATCAACTCCGCCGACTACATCCCGCTCGCCGGCGCCAGCGCCACCGGTGACCTGTCCACCTCCGTCGGCGCCCCCGTCGAGGAACTCCCCTCCGCCAAGCAGTTCGTCGCCGACTACAAGGCGGCCGGCTACAAGGACGCGTACTCCGCCTACGGCGGTTACGCCTACGACTCCGCCTGGGCCATCATCGAGGCCGTCAAGAAGGTCGTCGCGGACAACGACGGCAAGCTGCCCGACGACGCCCGCGCCAAGGTCACCGCCGCCGTCCAGAACGTCTCCTTCGACGGCGTCACCGGCAAGGTCTCCTTCGACGAGTACGGCGACGCCACCAACAAGCAGCTCACCGTCTACGCCGTCGAGAACGGCGCCTGGAAGGCCGTCAAGTCCGGCACCTACACCGGCTGACCCACACCCGCACCACAGCTGAGCCGCGCGGGGCGCTGTTCCACAGGCGCCCCGCGCGGACTCGCATCCGGCCCCCCGTCGAAACATCCGAACCGTCTCGGAGGACATGCGGTGAACGAACTGCCGCAGCAGCTGGTCAACGGCCTGCTACTGGGATCCATGTACGGCCTTGTCGCCATCGGCTACACAATGGTCTATGGCATTGTCCAGCTCATCAACTTCGCCCACGGCGAGATCTTCATGACCGGAGCGTTCGGCGCTCTCACGGTCTACGCGTACATACTGCCCGACGGCACATCCATGGCGATCGCCCTGCCACTGATGCTCGTCGGAGCCGTGATGGTCTCCGTGACCATCGCCGTGGGAGCGGAACGGTTCGCCTACCGTCCCCTCCGCAACGCCCCACGTCTCGCCCCGCTCATCACCGCCATCGGCCTCTCCCTGGCCCTCCAGCAGGCCGTGTGGGCCTGGTACCCCGAGGCCAAGTCCGCCCGCACCTTCCCCGAGATCCCCGGCGGACCCTTCGAGATCGGCAACGTCACCATCCAGACCGGTGACGTCTTCCTGCTCATCGCCGCCCCCATCAGCATGGGCATCCTCGCCTACTTCGTCATGAAGACCCGCACCGGACGCGGCATGCAGGCCACCGCCCAGGACCCCGACACCGCCAAACTCATGGGCGTCAACACCGACCGCATCATCGTGATCGCGTTCGCCCTCGGCGCCACCTTCGCCGCCGTCGGCGCCGTCGCCTACGGCCTCAAGTACGGCCAGATCGACTTCCGGATGGGCTTCATCCTCGGCCTCAAGGCCTTCACCGCGGCAGTCCTCGGCGGCATCGGCAACATCTACGGAGCCATGATCGGCGGCGTCGTCCTCGGCATCGCCGAAACCATCGCCACCGCCTACATCGCCGACATCCCCGGCATGGACAAGTTCGGCAGCCAGTCCTGGGCCGACGTCTGGGCCTTCGTACTCCTCATCCTCGTGCTCCTGCTGCGGCCACAGGGCCTGCTCGGCGAGCGCGTCGCGGACAGGGCGTGACACCGATGACGACACAGACCACCACCGCCGAAGCGCTCGACAAGCCCGCTTCCGCGCAGGCCGGCCTCATCGGCATCCCGGCAGCCGCCGGCCGCGCCCTCGCCACCGGCGGCGGCATCCTCACCATCATCTCCACCTTCCTCGCCTGGACCTGGACCTCCGCCTTCCCCGGCGACCTCACCGTCTACGGCTACCCCGGCGGCCTCCAGGTCCTCGTCCTCATCGGCGCCGCCCTCACCACCCTCTTCGCCCTCGCCACCTACGGCATCAAGGGCCTCGGCTGGCTCATCCCCGCCGGCGGCGACGGCGCCATCAAGTTCGCCGCCCTCGCCACCTTCGCCACCAGCTGGTACACGGTCATCGCGATCAGCACCGACCTCGGCGGCGTCGTCAACCTCGAAATCGGCGGCTACCTCGTCGCCATAGGCAGCCTCGCCGCCTTCCTCGGCGCCCTCGCCCTGCCCTTCGAGCACCCCGAGGCCGACCCGATCGACCCCGACGACACCTCGTGGGAGCACACCAGGCACAAGGCCGCCCACAAGTGGGAGACCGTCAAAACCGCCTTCGCCTCCGGCACCGCCAAGCCCGTCGGCAAGCTGCCCTCCTACGCCGAGATCCTGATCATCGTCGCCGTCCTCGCCCTCGGCCTCACCGTCTTCACCTACGGCATCGGCACCGAGTACGACGAACTGTTCGTCGGCTTCCTCATCACCGCGGGCTTCGGCTTCGCCGCCCTCAACAAGGCCGGCCTCGTCGCCCAGGCAAGCCAGATCACCGCCCGGCACCAGAGCATCACCACCTGCGGCGCCTTCGTCACCGCCGCCCTCTTCCCCTTCACCCAGACCGACGACCAGTACGCGACCATCGGCGTCTACATCCTCATCTTCGCCACCGTCGCCCTCGGCCTGAACATCGTCGTCGGCCTCGCCGGCCTCCTCGACCTCGGCTACGTCGCCTTCCTCGGCGTCGGCGCCTACGCAGCCGCCATGGTCTCCGGGTCCCCCAGCTCCCCCTTCGACGTGCACTTCCCGTTCTGGGCCGCCGCACTCGTCGGCGCCGGCGCATCCCTCGTCTTCGGCGTCCTCATCGGCGCCCCGACCCTGCGACTGCGCGGCGACTACCTCGCCATCGTCACCCTCGGCTTCGGCGAGATCTTCCGCATCACCGCCAACAACCTCGACGGCACCTCCGGCCCCGACATCACCAACGGCTCCAACGGCATCTCCTCCATCCCGAACCTGAACATCCTCGGGTTCGACTTCGGCGCCGTCCACGACATCGCCGGATTCAGCATCGGCCGCTTCGCCAACTACTTCTTCCTGATGCTGATCATCACCGCCGTCGTCGTCCTCGTCTTCCGACGCAGCGGCGACTCCCGCATCGGCCGCGCCTGGGTCGCCATCCGCGAGGACGAGACCGCCGCCCTCGCCATGGGCATCAACGGCTTCCGCGTCAAGCTCATCGCCTTCGCCGTCGGCGCCTCCCTCGCCGGACTCGCCGGCACCGTCCAGGCCCACGTCACCTACACCGTGACACCCGAGCAGTACCTCTTCGCCGGCCCCATCCCCCCCAACTCCGCCTTCCTCCTCGCCGCCGTCGTCCTCGGCGGCATGGGCACCATCAGCGGTCCGCTCATCGGCGCGTCCCTGCTGTTCCTCATCCCCAACAAGCTCCAGTTCCTCGGCGACTACCAGCTCTTCGCCTTCGGTCTCGCACTCATCCTGCTGATGCGCTTCCGCCCCGAGGGGCTCATCCCCAACCGGCGCCGCCAGCTCGAATTCCACGAAGACGCGGAAGCGCCCACCGTCCTCACGAAGGCAGGGGCCTGACCACCATGACCACCGACACCACCACCAAGGACGCCCCTGTCGGCGAAACGGTGCTCGACGCCCGCGGCGTGACCATGCGATTCGGCGGCCTCACCGCCGTCCGCAACGTCGACCTCACCGTCAACAGCGGAGAGATCGTCGGCCTCATCGGCCCCAACGGCGCCGGCAAAACCACCTTCTTCAACTGCCTCACCGGCCTCTACATCCCCACCGAGGGAGAGGTCCGCTTCAAGGGCAACGTACTGCCCCCCAAATCCTTCAAGGTCACCGCCGCCGGCATCGCCCGCACCTTCCAGAACATCCGCCTCTTCGGCAACATGACCGTCCTGGAGAACGTCCTCGTCGGCCGCCACACCCGCACCAAAGAAGGCTTCTGGTCGGCCGTCCTGCGCCTCCCCTCCTTCCACAGGGCCGAAGCCGCCTCCCGCGAACGCGCCATGGAACTCCTGGAGTTCATCGGCCTGGAGAAGAAGGCCGACCACCTCGCCCGCAACCTCCCCTACGGCGAACAGCGCAAGCTGGAGATCGCCCGGGCCCTGGCCAGCGAACCCGGACTGCTCCTCCTCGACGAGCCGACCGCCGGCATGAACCCCCAGGAAACCCGCGCGACGGAGGAGCTCGTCTTCGCCATCCGCGACAAGGGCATCGCCGTCCTCGTCATCGAGCACGACATGCGCTTCATCTTCAACCTCTGCGACCGCGTCGCCGTCCTCGTACAAGGCGAAAAACTCGTCGAAGGCGACAGCGCGACCGTCCAGGGCGACGAACGAGTGGTCGCCGCCTACCTCGGCGAACCCTTCGAAAACGCCCCCGGCGACGAAGAGACAGCCGAAGTCGAGGCCGCCGAAGCGAACGCCGAAAGCGCCGCCACCCCGACGGACGCCGCGCCCGGCAAGGAGAACGACCGATGACCGCACTGCTCGAAGTCGAGGACCTCCGGGTCGCCTACGGCAAGATCGAAGCCGTCAAAGGCATCTCGTTCAAGGTCGAGGCCGGCGAGGTCGTCACCCTGATCGGCACCAACGGCGCCGGCAAGACCACCACCCTGCGCACCCTGTCCGGCCTGCTCAAGCCCGTCGGCGGCCAGATCAAATTCAACGGCAAATCGCTGAAGAAGACCCCCGCCCACGACATCGTCTCGCTCGGACTCGCCCACTCCCCCGAGGGGCGGCACATCTTCCCGCGCATGACGATCGAGGACAACCTCCGCCTCGGAGCCTTCCTCCGCAGCGACAAAGCGGGCATCGACAAGGACATCCAGCGCGCCTACGACCTCTTCCCCATCCTGGGAGAGCGCCGCAAGCAGGCCGCCGGCACCCTGTCCGGCGGCGAACAGCAGATGCTCGCCATGGGCCGCGCCCTCATGTCCCAGCCCAAGCTCCTCATGCTGGACGAGCCCTCCATGGGCCTCTCCCCCATCATGATGCAGAAGATCATGTCCACCATCGCCGAGCTCAAGTCGCAGGGCATGACGATCCTGCTCATCGAGCAGAACGCCCAGGCCGCCCTGTCGCTCGCCGACCACGGCCACGTCATGGAGATCGGCAAGATCGTGCTCTCCGGCACCGGCCAGGACCTCCTCCACGACGAGTCCGTCCGCAAGGCGTACCTCGGCGAGGACTGAACCCGCCCCTCGCATACGACGAGGCCCGCGCCCCTTCTCCGGGCGCGGGCCTCGTCGTTTACGTATATCCGGGCGGCTCAGCCCTTGGACGACTTCTTCTCGTCGGCGTCCTGAATGACGGCCTCGGCGACCTGCTGCATCGACATCCGCCGGTCCATCGACGTCTTCTGGATCCACCGGAACGCGGCCGGCTCCGTCAGCCCGTACTCCGTCTGGAGAATCGACTTCGCCCGGTCCACCAGCTTGCGCGTCTCCAGCCGCAGCGTCAGGTCCGCGACCTCGTTCTCCAGCTCCCGCAGCTCCGTGAACCGCGAGACGGCCATCTCGATCGCCGGGACGACGTCACTCTTGCTGAACGGCTTCACCAGGTACGCCATCGCACCGGCGTCACGCGCCCGCTCGACGAGGTCACGCTGCGAGAACGCGGTCAGCATGAGGACGGGCGCGATGCGCTCCTCGGCGATCTTCTCGGCGGCGGAGATGCCGTCCAGCTTGGGCATCTTCACATCGAGGATGACCAGGTCCGGCTTGTGCTCGCGGGCGAGCTCGATGGCCTGCTCACCGTCACCTGCCTCGCCGACGACGCTGTAGCCCTCCTCCTCCAGCATCTCCTTGAGGTCGAGACGGATCAGCGCCTCGTCCTCGGCGATGACGACACGGGTCGTCAGCGGAGGCACGTGCGACTGGTCGTCGTCGGGCGCGTCTACGGGCTGGGGCGACTCGGGGGCGGTCACGGGGGCTCCTCGTTCAGGGCACATGGGTACTGCTCACAAGAGCCTACCTAGCTGCGGTAAGGTGGGTGCGCGGAGGGTCAAGGGAAACCTTTGATTCATCGAGCCCCGGTAGCCCAATTGGCAGCAGGCAATGGATTCAAAACCCATACAGTGTCGGTTCGAGTCCGACCCGGGGCACTTTTCCTTCGATTCCAAGGTTGACATTAGGAAGCGGATGTTCCCGTTCTGGTGAACATCCGCTTTTTGCTGCGTGTCATCGCGATCACGCTCACAGAGTGGGCACATGTACGACGTCAGCACACGCAAGCGAGCAATCGCGCTGCTTTCACAAGGCCGCAGCCTCAACTCCGTAAGCCGGGAAACAGGCATCTCACGCGCCGCAATTCGCTCGTGGCAGGACCGACTTGAACCGCTGCCCCGAATGGCAGCCCCGCTTCCTGACCCACCGAGCGACCGAGTCTCGTACTCGTACCTACTCGGCCTCTACCTGGGCGACGGATGCATCAGCCCTCATCCCCGCGGCGGCCACTACCTCCGCATCGCGTGCGCGGATGCCTGGCCGGGCCTCATCGACGCCTGCGAAGCCGCCGTCCGCACGATCAGTCCCGCCCACACGGCGTACCGCGTCCAGGCAGTGGGCTACGTATCAGTAGTCGGCTACTACCCGCATTGGCCCCGCCTGTTCCCACAGCACGGCCCCGGCAAGAAGCACCAGCGGCGGATCGTCCTCGAACCCTGGCAGCAGGCCATCGTCAACGAACATCCCTGGGAGTTCATTCGCGGACTCATCCACTCAGATGGCTGCCGAATCATCAACTGGACCGAGAAGACCGTCCGCGGCGAGCGCAAGCGCTACGAATACCCGCGCTACTTCTTCACCAACCTGTCCGGCGACATCCGTGGGCTCTTCACGGACACCCTCGACAAGCTGGGCGTCGAGTGGACCTACTGCACCCGCAACGGAATCCCCTTCAACATCTCCGTCGCCCGCAAGGCCTCCGTCACTCTCATGGACACCCATGTAGGCCCCAAGTACTGACCCCTACTTGGGGCTGTCGTCCTCTCCGACGTGGTGGACTCGGACCAGGTTCGTCGAGCCCGACACCCCGGTGAGTGAACCCGCCGCGATGACCACCACGTCGCCCTTCTGGCAGCGGCCGTACCTCAGGAGCAGCTCGTCCACCTGGTCGACCATCGCGTCCGTGGAGTCCGCGTGCGGGCCGAGGAACGTCTCGACGCCCCAGGTCAGGTTCAGCTGGGAGCGGGTCGCCGGTTCCGGGGTGAAGGCGAGGAGGGGGATCGGGGAGCGGTAGCGGGAGAGGCGGCGGACGGTGTCGCCGCTCTGGGTGAAGGCGACGAGGAACTTGGCGTCGAGGAAGTCGCCGATCTCGGCGGCCGCGCGGGCGACGGCGCCGCCCTGGGTGCGGGGTTTGTTGCTTTCGGTCAGGTCGGGGAGGCCTTTGGCGAGGATGTCCTCTTCGGCCGCTTCGACGATCTTGGCCATGGTGCGGACGGTCTGGATGGCGTGTTTGCCGACGCTGGTCTCGCCGGAGAGCATGACGGCGTCGGTGCCGTCGATGACGGCGTTGGCGACGTCGGAGGCTTCGGCGCGGGTGGGGCGGGAGTTCTCGATCATGGAGTCGAGCATCTGGGTGGCGACGATGACGGGCTTGGCGTTGCGCTTGGCCAGTTTGATCGCGCGTTTTTGGACGATGGGGACCTGTTCGAGGGGCATCTCGACGCCGAGGTCGCCGCGGGCGACCATGATCCCGTCGAAGGCGGCCACGATGTCGTCGATGTTCTCGACGGCCTGGGGCTTTTCGATCTTGGCGATGACGGGGAGGCGGCGGCCTTCGTCGTCCATGATGCGGTGGACGTCGAGGATGTCGCGGCCGCTGCGGACGAAGGAGAGGGCGATGACGTCGAAGCCGGTGCGGAGCGCCCAGCGGAGGTCTTCTTCGTCTTTTTTGGAGAGGGCGGGGACGGAGACGGCGATGCCGGGGAGGTTGAGGCCTTTGTGGTCGGAGATCACGCCGCCTTCGATGACGCGGGTGTGGACGCGGGGGCCGTCGATCTCCGTTACTTCGAGGCAGACCTTGCCGTCGTCGACGAGGATGCGTTCGCCGGTGGTGACGTCGGTGGCGAGGCCGGCGTAGGTCGTGCCGCAGCGCTGGCGGTCGCCTTCCACTCCTTCTTCGACCGTGATGGTGAAGGTGTCGCCGCGTTCAAGGAGTACGGGGCCTTCGGTGAAGGTGCCGAGGCGGATCTTCGGGCCTTGAAGGTCGGCGAGGAGGCCGACGCTGCGACTGGTCTCGTCGGAGGCCTTGCGGACGCGGTGGTAGCGCTCCTCGTGCTCGGCGTGGCCGCCGTGGCTGAGGTTGAAGCGGGCTACGTCCATTCCGGCGTCGACCAGGGCTTTGATCTGGTCGTATGTGTCGGTGGCGGGGCCCAGGGTGCAGACGATTTTCGCTCGGCGCATGTTTCGAGCTTATGTCTTACCGGTGGGTAGGGAATTTGGAGGGCGTGGCCGCTCAACAACCTTTGGGTGAAGGGTTGTTGTCAAATGGCGTCAACCAATAAATTGTGCGGACTGCCGCTCTGATGAGCGCTTTTCCGTTTTCCGGATTCCTTGACCGCCCAGGATGCTTCGGTTTCTCCGAATGGGTGAATTCACAGGCTCGGCGGGTTCATCGTGAACTGTGCGCTGACGTCGGCCCGGACCTGCATTCGCTGCGGTTCGAGGTCGAGGGGCTCGGGTGCCGCGGTCTCGGTGTCCGCGGCTGCCATGGAGAAGCGGACGGCGCGGCGGTCGAAGGCGGAGCGGGGGCGTCCGCCCGCTGTGCCGGTGTCGGTGAGTTCGAGGAGGGCGGCGACGGTGGTGCCGAGGGCTTCCGCGTATTCGTTGGCGCGTTGTACGGCTTCGCGTACGGCTTGCTGTCGGGCTTGGCGGTGGACGGGTGAGGTGGGGCGGAGTTCCCAGGAGGGGCCGTCGATCCTGGTGAGGTCGAGGTCGGCGAGGCGGGTGGTGAGTTCGCCGAGGGCGGTGAAGTCGTTGAGTTCGGCGGTGAGGTGGATGGTGCCGTGGTGGGTGCGGACGCGTTCGCCCCGGCCGCGGTGGGTGAGTTCGGGGGTGAGGGATACGGCGCCGGTGGAGAGGTTCTCGACTGCGTCGCCGTAGGACTTGATCAGGTCGAGGACGGTGGTGTTGCGGCGGGTGAGGTCGTCGAGGGTGGTGCGGCGGTCGCGGCCGCGGGCGGTGATGGTGATGCCGATGCGGGCGATCTCGGGGTCGACTTCGAGTTCGGCTTCGCCGCGGACCGTGAGGAGGGGGGCGTCGGGTGTGCCGTACGGGGGATTCTGCGGGGAGGTCATACGTCCTACCTTGTCATGGCTTTCCCTGGTCCCTGGGGGGAGTTGACCGTGCTGGTCACCAGATCGAAACCTCCTGGACCTGTTGCCGTCGGTCATGCCCGGGTCAGAATCTACGCGCGTCGTCAACCTTTCCCCGAGGAGCATGAGACATGCCGTTGAATCGCCGGAAGTTCCTGAAGAAGTCCGCTGTGACCGGGGCGGGGGTGGCGATCGCGGGTGCTGCCGTGGCTCCGGCGCGGGCCGCCGAGGCGAAGAGGCCGGGGAAGCCGGTCAAGCAGCCGAAGCGGTACGCGCTGACCGTGCTGGGGACGACCGACCTGCATGGTCACGTTTTCAACTGGGACTACTTCAAGGACGCGGAGTACAAGGACGCGGCCGGTAATGCGCAGGGGCTGGCGCGTATCTCGACGCTGGTGAACCAGATCCGTAAGGAGAAGGGGCGCGAGAACACGCTGCTGCTGGACGCGGGTGACACGATCCAGGGCACTCCGCTGACGTACTACTACGCGAAGGTGGATCCGATCACCGCCAAGGGTGGTCCGGTGCATCCGATGGCGCAGGCGATGAACGCGATCGGGTATGACGCGGCGGCGTTGGGCAACCACGAGTTCAACTACGGCATCGAGACGCTGCGGAAGTTCGAGTCGCAGTTGCGGTTCCCGCTGCTCGGGGCGAACGCGGTGGACGCGAAGACGCTGAAGCCGGCGTTCCAGCCCTACGTGATCAAGACGTTCTGTGTGAAGGGTGCGCCGCCGGTGAAGGTGGCCGTCCTCGGGCTGACGAACCCGGGTATCGCGATCTGGGACAAGGCGTATGTGCAGGGCAAGCTGGCGTTCCCGGGGCTCGAGGAGCAGGCGGCGAAGTGGGTGCCGAAGCTGAAGTCGCTGGGTGCGGACGTGGTGATCGTGTCGGCGCACTCGGGTTCGTCGGGTACGTCGTCGTACGGTGACCAGCTGCCGTATGTGGAGAACTCGGCGGCGTTGGTGGCGCAGCAGGTGCCGGACATCGACGCGGTTCTGGTGGGTCACGCGCATGTGGAGATCCCGGAGCTGAAGGTCGTCAACGCGAAGACCGGGAAGACGGTCGTGTTGTCGGAGCCGCTGGCGTATGCGGAGCGGCTGTCGGTGTTCGACGTGGAGCTGGTGTTCGAGAAGGGGCGGTGGACGGTCGAGTCCGTTGCTTCGAAGGTGCTGAACTCCAACACGGTCGCGGATGATCCGAAGATCACGAAGTTGCTGGGTGACGAGCACGCGAAGGTCGTGGCGTACGTCAATCAGGTGGTCGGTTCGGCGACGGAGACGTTGACGACGGTGGAGGCGCGGTACAAGGACGCTCCGATCATCGACCTGATCACGAGGGTGCAGGAGGATGTCGTCAAGGCGGCGCTGGCCGGTACGTCGTATGCCTCGCTGCCGGTGATCGCGCAGGCGTCGCCGTTCTCGCGTACGTCGGAGATCCCGGCCGGCGAGGTGACGATCCGGGACCTGTCGAGTCTGTATGTGTACGACAACACGTTGGTGGCGAAGTTGCTGACGGGTGCGCAGGTGCGGGCGTACCTGGAGTATTCGGCGCAGTACTTCGTGCAGACGGCGGCGGGTGCGGTGGTCGACACGGAGAAGCTGACGAACGCGGCGGGGCGTCCGGACTACAACTACGACTATGTGTCGGGTCTGGCGTACGAGATCGACATCGCGCAGGCGGCGGGTTCGCGGATCAAGAACCTGACGTTCGGTGGGGTGGCGTTGGACGATGCGCAGCAGTTCGTGCTGGCGGTGAACAACTACCGGGCCAATGGTGGTGGCGCGTTCCCGCATGTGGCGTCGGCGCAGGAGCTGTGGGCGGAGTCGACGGAGATCCGTACGCGGATTTCGGAGTGGGTGACGGCGAAGGGTGTGCTGGATCCGAAGGACTTCGCGTCGGTGGACTGGAAGCTGACGCGTGAGGGTACGCCGGTCTTCTAGGGGTTCTTGGGCTTTGTCGCTCCGCGGGTCGGTGTTTCATGCGGTGGTCCGGTCGGCCACTGGGTGAGCACCGCCTTTCGCGTTCTAGCGTCGGTCGACGAGGGGGGTGAGGGTGGGGGCCTGTCGGGCTTGGGGGACTCGGGGTTGGTGTTGTTCGAGTCCGAAGGTGGTGAAGGCGGTGCGGGTGGGGAGGGGGTGGGTCTCTTTGCCGGTGAGGGTGTTGAGGATGGTGGCGCTGCGCCAGGCGGCGAGGCCGAGGTCGGGGGCGCCTACGCCGTGGGTGTGGCGTTCGGCGTTCTGGACGTAGACGTTGCAGCCGGTGGCGGTGACGGAGGGGTCGAGGATGAGGCGGAAGTGTTCGTCGACGCGGGGGCGTTCGCTGTTGTCGCGGCGGATGTAGGGGTCGAGGCCGGCGAGGATGCGGTCGAGGGGGCGTTCGCGGTGGCCGGTGGCGAGGACGACGGCCTCGGTGGTGAGGCGGGTGCGGGTGTTCTGCTGGATGTGTTCGAGGTGGAGTTCGATCTTGGTGGTGGCGATGCGTCCTGCGGTGCGGACGCGGACGCCGGGGGTGAGGACGGTGTCGGGCCAGCCGCCGCCCAGGGTGCGGTCGTAGAGCTCGTCGTGGATGGCGGCGAGGGTGGTGGCGTCGATGCCTTTGTGGAGTTGCCATTGGGCGGTGGTGAGGCGGTCGCGGGTGGTTTCGGGGAGGGCGTGGAAGTAGCGGGTGTAGTCGGGGGTGAAGTGTTCGAGGCCGAGTTTGGAGTACTCCATGGGGGCGAAGGCGTCGGTGCGGCCGATCCAGTGGAGTTGTTCGTGGCCGGCGGGGCGGTGGCGGAGGAGGTCGAGGAAGACTTCGGCGCCGGACTGTCCTGATCCGACGACGGTGATGTGGCCGGCGGCGAGGAGGGTGTCGCGGTGGGTGAGGTAGTCGGCGGCGTGGACGACGGGTACGCCGGGGGCGTCGACGAGGGGGCGCAGGGCGTCGGGGATGTAGGGCTCGGTGCCGATGCCGAGGACGACGTTGCGGGTGTGGGTGCGGCCGAGGGCTTCGGCTTCGCCGGCGGTGTCGAGTTGGGTGTGGTCGACCTCGAAGACGTCGCGTTCGGGGTTCCAGCGGACGGCGTCGACCTGGTGGCGGAAGTGGAGTCCGGGGAGTTGGTCGGCGACCCAGCGGCAGTAGGTGTCGTATTCGGCGCGTGGGGTGTGGAAGCGCTCGGCGAAGTAGAAGGGGTAGAGGCGTTGGTGGGTTTTGAGGTAGTTGAGGAAGGTCCAGGGGCTGGTGGGGTCGGCGAGGGTGACGAGGTCGGCGAGGAAGGGGACCTGGACGCGGGCGCCGTCGATGAGGAGGCCGGGGTGCCAGTCGAAGCGGGGGCGTTGTTCGTAGAAGACGGCGTTGAGTTCGGCGAGTGGGTGGGCGAGGGCGGCGAGGGAGAGGTTGCAGGGGCCGATGCCGATGCCGACGAGGTCGCGGGGGGTGTCGGCGCCGGGTTGTGGGGGTGTGTTCATCGGGGGGTGTGTCCTTCCACCAGGTCGAGGAGGGCGGCCAGGTCGTGGGGGCGGGTGTGGGGGTTGAGGAGGGTGGCTTTGAGCCAGAGCCGGCCGTCGAGGCGGGCTCGGGGGCATGCTCACGGGGGCGGGCTCCTCCGGGGTGCGGGGGCGGATGGCCGCAGCGGGGAGTGTCAGCTTGTCGGGGATTGCGTGGTCGCGTCCGGAACATCCGGTGAGCGGAACCCTAAAGGGGGACGTGTTCTTGCGGCCCTGGCGCGGGGCGCGGGGCGCGGGGCTGGCCCTGGTGCGGGGCGCGGGGCTGGCCCTGGCGCGGGGCGCGGGGCGCGGGGCTGGCCCTGGTGCGGGGCGCGGGGCTGGCCCTGGTGCGGGGCGCGGGGCTGGCCCTGGTGCGGGGCGCGGGGCTGGCCCTGGTG
>NZ_JBHWUW010000016.1:0-40071 GCF_042737245.1 Streptomyces sp. NPDC060002 | reverse complement strand
CGCGGGGCTGGCCCTGGTGCGGGGCGCGGGGCTGGCCCTGGTGCGGGGCGCGGGGCTGGCCCTGGTGCGGGGCGCGGGGCTGGCCCTGGTGCGGGAGATGGCACCGGGGCTGGTGTGGGCGCCCGGGGGCTGCCGCCCCCCGGACCCCCGCTTCGGCCCTGAACGGGCCTCGTCCTCAATCGCCGGACGGGCTGGATGGTGCGGGCCGGCACTGGAAGGTGCGGGCCGGCACTGGAAGGTGCGGGCCCGCGCTGGAAAGCGTCGGCGCTGGATGGTGCGGGCCCGCGCTGGAAAGCGTCGGCGCTGGATGGTGCGGGCCGGCGCTCAATGTGCGGCGGCCGCACCTCCCTGTGGTCCTACGCCTGCCGTACCCGCAACGCGCGTGCCAGGTCGTCGAGTTGGTCGGCGAGTTTGCGGCGCAGGGCCGGGATGGGGTCGGCGTCGGCGAGGCAGGCTTCACCGAGGCGCAGGGTGTCGGGGTCGACGGCGTGGGCGGGGAAGGCCCAGCGGCCGGCGGCTTCGGCGATGGCGGGGCCCCGGCGGGCGGCGAGGGTGACGGCGTCCTGGTAGAAGCGTGGGACGTAGTCGGCGACGAGGTCGCTCTGTTCGGGCTGCCAGAAGCCCTGGGCGGTGGCGGTGAAGAGGTAGTTGGAGAGGGTGTCGTCGTCGAACATGGCGGCCCAGGCGGTGCGTTTGGCGTCCGCGTCGGGGAGGGCGGCGCGGCAGCGGGCGGCGCCTTCCTGGCCGGTGGCGGAGGGGTCGCGGGCGAGTTCGGCGGCGATGGCGCTCTCGTCGGTGGCGCCGAGGACGGCGAGCCGGGCGAGGACGCGCCAGCGCAGGTCGGGGTCGAGTTCGGGGCCGCCGGGGACGGTGCCGTCGGCGAGCCAGGCGGCGATGGTGTCGGGGTGGGCGGCGCCGTCGATGAAGTGGCGTACGGCGATGAGGCGCAGGCCGGGGTGGTCGCCGTCCTCGGTGCGGCGGATGAGGTCGCGGCAGAGGGCGGAGAGGGTGGCGACGGCGGCGGGGCGCTGTTCGGGGGTGACGTAGCGGTCGGCGACCTGTCCGGAGGCGAAGGCGAGGACGCCCTGGACGAGGGCGAGGTCGGTCTCCTTGGGGAGGTGGGCGCGGGCCGCGTCGAGGTAGGCGGTGGGGGCGAGGTCTCCGTCGCGGACGGCGTCGCGCAGGGCGTTCCAGACGACGGCGCGGGTGAGCGGGTCGGGCAGGCCGGACAGGCGGGTGCGGACGGTTTCGAAGGAGGCGGCGTCGAAGCGGACCTTGGTGTAGGTGAGGTCGCCGTCGTTGAGGAGCACCAGGGCGGGGCGTTTGCCGATGGGCCGGGGTGTGCTCTGCGGGATGTCGACCTCGAGGCGTTCGCGCAGGGTGAGGCCGCCTTCGTCGGCGAGGTCGAGGTCGTAGAGGCCGGCGGCGACGCGGTGCGGGCGGCTGCCGTGGTGGGTGATGGTGAGGGTGTGGTCGCCGTTGCTGCCGTTGAGTGTGGGGGTGAGGGTGTCGACGCCGGTGGTGCGCAGCCAGGCGTCGGCCCAGGCGTGGACGTCGCGGTCGGTGTGGGCGGCGAGGGAGTCGATGAAGTCGGCGAGGGTGGCGTTGGCGAAGCGGTGGCGGGCGAAGTGGGTGTTGATGCCGGCGAGGAAGTCCTTCTCGCCGAGCCAGGTGACGAGTTGCCGTAGGGCGGAGGCGCCCTTGGCGTAGGAGATGCCGTCGAAGTTGAGGAGGGCGGAGGCGGTGTCGTCGACGTTCTCGGGGGCGACCGGGTGGGTGGAGGGGCGCTGGTCGGCTTCGTAGCCCCAGGCCTTGCGGACGACGCCGAACTCGGTCCAGGTGTCGGTGAAGCGGGTGGCTTCGGTGAGGGTCTGGTAGCCCATGTATTCGGCGAAGGACTCGTTGAGCCAGATGTCGTCCCACCATTGGAGGGTGACGAGGTCGCCGAACCACATGTGGGCCATCTCGTGGGCGATGACCATGGCGCGGGTCTGGCGTTCGGTGTCGGTGACGGCGGAGCGGTAGACGAATTCGTCGCGGAAGGTGACGAGGCCGGGGTTCTCCATGGCGCCGGCGTTGAACTCGGGGACGAACGCCTGGTCGTAGGAGTCGAAGGGGTAGGGCTCCTCGAACTTCTCGTGGTAGCGGTCGTAGCACTGCCGGGTGATCTCGAGGAGTTCGTCGGCGTCGGCGTCGAGGTGGGAGGCGAGGGAGCGGCGGCAGTGGAGGCCGAAGGGGAGGCCGCGGTGTTCGGTGGTGACGGAGTGCCAGGGGCCGGCGGCGACGGCGACGAGGTAGGTGGAGATGAGGGGGGTGGGGGCGGCCTGCCAGCGGCCTTCGCCGAGGTGTTCGGTGATGCCGTTGGAGAGGACGGTCCAGGCTTCGGGGGCCTTGACGGACAGCTCGAAGACGGACTTGAGGTCGGGCTGGTCGAAGGCGGTGAAGACGCGCTGGACGTCTTCCATGAACAGCTGGGTGTAGAGGTAGGTCTCGCCGTCGGTGGGGTCGGTGAAGCGGTGCATGCCTTCGCCGGTGCGGGAGTAGCGCATGCTCGCCCGGACGCGCAGTTCGTGGTCGCCGGCGGTGAGGTTCTCGAGGGGGAGCCGGTTGTCGTCGAGCGTCTCGGGGTCGAGGGGCTCGCCGTCGAGGGTGACGGAGTGCAGGGCTGCGGGCCTGAGCTCGACGAAGGTGTCCCCGTTGGCGCGCGCGGCGAACCGGATGACGGTGCTGGACTCGAAGGTCTCGTCGCCGGTCGTCAGGTCGAGCTCGATGGTGTAGCGGTGGACGTCGAGGAGCTTGGCACGGCTCTGCGCTTCGTCGCGCGTCAGTACGGACATGAACGACATGCTGCCTGATGCCGCCGACCGGGCACAGGGGCGGATCGGTACGTGCCCTATGTCCCTTCTCGCGCCGGAGCGCCGTTCCGGGCGGGTGGTGCGGCGGGCGCGGCGGGAGGCGCTGACGGAGGGTGTCCGGCCGGTGACGCGTGGCGCCCGCCGCGGGTCAGTGGGGTGTGGGGGCGGGGCCGTTGACGGTGCCCTCGGCGATGCGCTCGTGGTGGCGGATCACCTCGGCGATGATGAAGTTGAGGAACTTCTCGGCGAACGCGGGGTCGAGTTTGGCGTTCTCGGCGAGGGTGCGCAGCCGGGCGATCTGGCGGGCCTCGCGGGCCTGGTCGGCGGGCGGCAGCTGGTGGCGGGCCTTGAGGTGGCCGACCTGCTGGGTGGCCTTGAAGCGTTCGGCGAGCATGTGGACGACGGCGGCGTCGATGTTGTCGATGCTGTCGCGCAGGCGGTCGAGCTCCTCGCGGACGGCGGGGTCGACGTCTGCGGGTCCGGGGGTGTTGCTGGTGGTCATGGGCGTTCACCCTAGTGCGTCCGCGGGGCCCGCCTCGGGGGTGGCCTGCCCTTACAGTGGAATGGGGTTCTCGGCGTCTTGGGGGTGCGGGCGTGGCGAACGGCGGGCCGGTCGAGCACGGGTATCCGCACCTGGAGACGGTGCGGGGGGCTGTCACGGCGCTGTACAGGCGGTTGTCGTACGACACCATCCATCAGTTCGCGTCGAGTGTGGTCCCGGCGGACGTGGCGTTCTGCGACGCGGACGATCTGCATCTTGGGGTGCAGCGGGTGGCGCGTGAGCTGGTGCGGCACTTCCGGTTGCCTCAGGCGCGGATGATCGTGGCGTTCCGTGCGATGGAGCATGCGGCGAACGTGGAACTGACGGCGGGTCCGGAGTACTTCGTGGAGTTGAACGACCGGTTCCGTACGCATCGGCGGGACATCGGTGCGGCGCTGGCGCACGAGATCATGCATGTCTATCTGCATCGTGTGGGCCTGTCGTTCCCGGGCACGCGGGACAACGAGATCCTGACGGACACGGCGACGACGTATCTGGGGGCGGGCTGGCTGCTGCTGGACGCGTACCGGGAGGACGCGGCGTCGTCGCAGAAGCTGGGGTATCTGACTCCGGAGGAGTTCGGGTATGTGCTGGCGAAGCGGTCGCTGGTCTTCGGTGAGGATCCGTCGGTGTGGTTCACGAGTGCGCAGGCGTACACGGCGTACGGGCGGGGTCTTGAGCGGGCCCGGCATGACGAGCGGCAGCCTCCGCTGACGGCGGCGGGCTGGGCGGGGCGGCGGCGTTACGCGCGTGATCGCCGGCATGCCCAGGACCACCGGTCGGCGGGGGCCCCGGACAGCCCGTACAGCTTCGCTCCGGATGTGCCGGGGGCGTTGCGGGTGACGTTCCCGTGTCCCACCTGTCACCAGCGGATCAGGGTGCCGGTGCGGGGGCGGGTCCGGGCGCGGTGCGCGTTGTGCCGGACGGTGCTGGAGTGCGACACGTAGGGGGTTCTCGGGTAGGGGGTGCTCGGGAGGCTCGGGTGGTTACGCTCCGTAGACCGTGCCCGGTGTCGTCGTGTGCGTGAGGAGTTTCTGTACGGCCTCTCCCGCCTCGGCGGCGGTCCATCGCGCTCCTTTGTCGGTGGTGGGTCCGGGCCGCCAGCCCTCCATGACGGTGATCCGTCCGCCGTCCGCCTCGAAGAGGCGTCCGGTGACGCCCTGGCTCGCGGTGGAGCCGAGCCAGACGACCAGGGGGGAGACGTTCTCGGGGGCCATCGCGTCGAAGCCGTTCTCGGGGGCGGCCATGGTCGCGGCGAAGGTGCGCTCGGTCATGCGGGTGCGGGCGGCGGGTGCGATCGCGTTGACCTGGACGCCGTAGCGGGCGAGTTCGGCGGCGGCGACGAGGGTGAGGGCGACGATCCCGGCTTTCGCGGCGCTGTAGTTGCCCTGTCCGACGGAGCCGAGCAGTCCCGCGCCGCTGCTGGTGTTGATGACGCGGGCGGCGGGCGGGCGGCCGGCCTTGGTCTCGGCGCGCCAGTGTGCGGCGGCGTGCTTGAGGGTGAGGAAGTGGCCTTTGAGGTGGACGCGCAGGACGGCGTCCCAGTCGTCGTCGGCCAGGTTGACGAGCGTGCGGTCGCGCAGGAAGCCGGCGTTGTTGACGAGGGTGTCGAGGCGGCCGTACGTGTCCAGGGCGGCGTCGACGAGGGTTGCGGCGCCTTCGGGGGTGGCGATGTCCGCGCCGTGTGCGACCGCTTCGCCGCCGGCCGCGCGGATCTCGTCCACGACCTGTGCGGCGGGGCTGTGGGGGCCGGGTGTGCCGTCGAGGCCGACGCCGAGGTCGTTGACGACGACGCGGGCGCCCTCGGCGGCGAACGCGAGGGCGTGGGCGCGCCCGAGGCCGCGTCCCGCGCCGGTGACGACGACGACGCGCCGGTGGCAGATTCCGCTCATCTCACGTCTCCCTTGTTGGCGGTTGCGGCGTCGAGGAAGGCGGGCCGTTCGCCGCCTCCGTGCAGGAGCAGGCTCGCCCCGCTGATGTAGCGGGCCGTGTCGGAGGCGAGGAAGACGGCCGCCGCGCCCACGTCGGCGGGGAGGGCGAGCCGGCCGAGCGGGACGGTGCGGGCGACGGCTTCGACGCCGTCCTCGCCGCCGTAGTGGAGGTGGGTCAGTTCGGTGCGGACCATGCCGACGACGAGGGTGTTCACGCGTACCTCCGGGGCCCATTCGACGGCCATGGAGCGGGCGAGGTTCTCCAGGCCGGCCTTGGCCGCGCCGTAGGCGGCCGAGCCGGGCGAGGGGCGGCTGCCGCTGACGCTGCCGATCATGACGATCGAGCCGTTCGCGTGCTTGAGGTGGTCGTACGCGGCGAGGGACACGGTCAGGGGTGCGAGGAGGTTGAGTTCGATCACGCGCGCGTGCCGCCCGGCGTCGGTGTGCGTGAGGGGGCGGTAGGGGGCGCCGCCCGCGTTGTTGACGAGGACGTCGAGCCGGGGCAGGTCGGTGAAGAAGCGCTGTACGGCGTCGGCGTCCCGTACGTCGAGCGGTATGAACTCGGCTGTGCCGAGGGGGTGTTCCGGGGGTCTGCGGGCGCAGACCACGACCTGGGCGCCCGCGCGTGCGAGGGAGCGCGCGATGCCGGCGCCCACTCCGCGGGTGCCGCCGGTGACGACGGCGACCTTCCCGTCCAGCTCCATTCGCTGCTACCTTCCACCTAACAAACGTTTGGTGGAAAGGTAGCTGATGCTTCCATGGGTGTCTCCACCTCGTCCCCGGAAAAGGGACCGGAAAAAGGGCCGGAGAAGGGGCCGGAGAAGGGAATCGCACTCGTCACGGTCGACTTCCCGCCGGTGAACGCGCTGCCGGTGAGCGGCTGGTTCGCCCTGGCCGACGCCCTGCGCGCGGCCGGCCGCGACCCCGGCACCCGGTGTGTGGTGCTGGCCGCCGAGGGGCGCGGGTTCAACGCGGGCGTGGACATCAAGGAGATCCAGGCGCAGGGGCCGAGCGCGCTCGTCGGCGCCAACCGCGGCTGCTACGAGGCCTTCGCCGCGGTGTACGAGTGCGAGGTCCCGGTGGTGGCGGCGGTGCAGGGCTTCTGTCTGGGCGGCGGCGTCGGCCTGGTGGGGAACGCGGACGTGATCGTGGCGAGCGAGGACGCCGTGTTCGGGCTGCCCGAGCTGGACCGGGGCGCCCTGGGCGCGGCCACGCATCTGGCCCGGCTGGTCCCCCAGCACCTGCTGCGCGCCCTGTACTACACCTCGCGCACGGTCACGGCGGCCGAACTGCACGGGCACGGCTCGGTGTGGCGGGTGGTGCCGCCGGGCGAACTGCGCGCGGCGGCACTGGAGCTGGCCGGGGAGATAGCCGCGAAGGACGGGGAGCTGCTGCGCCTTGCCAAGGCGGCCATCAACGGCATCGACCCGGTCGACGTGCGCCGCAGTTACCGCTTCGAGCAGGGCTTCACCTACGAGGCGAGCGTCGGCGGGGTGGCCGACCGGGTCCGTGACACCTTCGGAAGGGACGGTGACTGAGTGAGCGCCGACGCCGACAGGCCCACCGGCACGAGCGGGGCCGACAGGACAGAGCGGGCAGACAGGACAGAGCGGGCAGACAGAGCCGACAAGCTGCTGTCCGCGGACGAGGCGGTGGCCCGGCTGCGCAGCGGCATGACCCTCGGCATCGGCGGCTGGGGCTCCCGCCGGAAGCCGATGGCGCTGGTCAGGGCGCTGCTCCGGTCGGAGGTCACCGACCTCACCGTCGTGTCGTACGGCGGCCCGGACGTGGGGATGCTGGCCGCGGCCGGCCGGATCCGGAAGCTGGTCGCCGCGTTCGTCACCCTCGACTCGATCCCCCTGGAGCCGCACTACCGCGCGGCCCGCGAGCGCGGGGCCTTCGAACTGACGGAGGTCGACGAGGCGATGTTCATGTGGGGACTGCACGCGGCCGCGAACCGGCTGCCCTTCCTGCCCGTGCGGGCGGGCGTCGGTTCGGACGTGATGCGGGTCAACCCCGGTCTGCGGACGGTGACTTCGCCGTACGAGGACCAGGAGACGTTCGTGGCCATGCCGGCCCTGCGGCTGGACGCCGCCCTGGTGCACGTCAACCGGGCCGACCGGCTGGGCAACGGGCAGTACCTGGGCCCGGATCCGTACTTCGACGACCTTTTCTGCGAGGCGGCGGACACCGCGTACGTCAGCTGCGAACGGGTCGTCGACACCGCCGAGCTGACGAAGGAGGCGGCGCCGCAGTCGCTGCTGATCAAGCGGCACACGGTGACGGGGGTGATCGAGGCCCCGAACGGGGCGCACTTCACGTCCTGCGCCCCCGACTACGGCCGGGACGAGGCGTTCCAGAAGCGGTACGCGACGACCCCCTGGCCCGAGTTCGCGGCGCGGTTCCTCGCCGGGGACGAGCGGGCGTACCGGTCGGCGGCCGGGGAGGAGTCATGAGCGGGGTGACGCGCGCCGAGTACTGCGTGATCGCCTGTGCGGAGGCGTGGCGCGGCGCGGGCGAGATCCTGGCCAGCCCCATGGGTCTGATCCCCTCCGTCGGTGCCCGCCTCGCCCGGCACACGTTCGCGCCGGACCTGCTGCTGACCGACGGCGAGGCGCTGCTGGTCGGTCTCGACGGCACCGTCGAGGGCTGGCTGCCGTACCGGCAGCACCTGGCGCTGGTCACCGGGGGCCGACGGCACGTGATGATGGGCGCGAGCCAGATCGACCGGTACGGCAACCAGAACATCGCCTGCATCGGCGACTGGGCGAAGCCCACACGGCAGTTGCTCGGGGTGCGGGGCGCGCCGGTCAACACCCTGAACAATCCGACGAGTTACTGGGTGCCGAGGCACTCCCGGCGGGTCTTCGTCGAGCGGGTCGACATGGTGTGCGGGGTCGGGTACGACCGGGCGGCCGGCGCGCGCCACCACCGCATTCCGCGCGTCGTGTCCGACCTCGGTGTCTTCGACTTCGCCACCCCCGACCGGTCGATGCGGCTGGCCTCGCTGCATCCCGGGGTGAGTGTCGGGCAGGTCCGGGAGGCGACGGGGTTCGGGCTCGTGGTCCCGGACGAGGTGTCGCGCACCCGTGAACCGACGACGGACGAACTGCGCCTGATCCGCGAGGTGATCGACCCGGGGAACACCCGGGCCCGGGAGGTCTCGCTCTGATGCAAACGGCGCTCACCCGGCTGGTCGGGGTCCGTCATCCGATCGTGCAGACCGGGATGGGATGGGTGGCGGGCCCGCGCCTGGTGTCGGCGGCGGCGGACGCGGGGGCGCTGGGCATCCTGGCCTCCGCGACCATGACCGTCGACCGGTTGCGGGCGGCGGTGCGCGAGGTGCGGTCGCGGACGCCGGCGCCGTTCGGGGTCAATCTGCGGGCCGACGCGGCGGACGCCGGCGACCGGGTGCGGATCATCCTCGACGAGGGTGTGCGGGTCGCGTCCTTCGCGCTCGCGCCCTCCCCGGAGCTGATCGCCGAGCTCAAGGAGGGGGGTGTCGTCGTCATCCCGTCCATCGGGGCCCGCCGGCATGCCGAGAAGGTCGCCGCGTGGGGTGCGGACGCGGTGATCGTGCAGGGCGGGGAGGGCGGCGGACACACCGGCGACGTGGCGACGACGGTGCTGCTGCCGCAGGTGGTGGACGCCGTGGACATCCCGGTCGTGGCGGCGGGCGGCTTCTTCGACGGGCGGGGGCTGGTGGCGGCACTGGCGTACGGGGCGGCCGGGGTCGCGATGGGCACCCGGTTCCTGCTCACCTCTGACTCGCCGGTCCCGGCCGCGGTGAAGGCGCGGTACCTGGCGGCGACGGTCCGGGACGTCACCGTCACCCGGGCGGTGGACGGCCTCCCGCACCGCATGCTGCGCACCGCGCTGGTCGACGCCCTGGAGGACGCCGGCCGGGCCGGGGCCCTGTTTCGGGCGGTGCGTCACGCGGCCGGCTTCCGGAAGCTGTCCGGGCTCACCTGGCGGGAGATGGTCCGCGACGGCCTGGCGCTGCGCCACGGCAAGGACCTCGCCTGGAGTCAGGTACTGCTCGCCGCGAACACGCCGATGATGCTCAGGTCCGCGATGGTGGAGGGGCGTACGGACTCGGGGGTGATGGCCGCCGGGCAGGTCGCCGGGGTGATCGGCGACCTGCCGTCCTGCGCGGAACTGGTGGCGCGGATCATGAAGGAGGCGGACGAGGCGTTCGTCTCCCTGGACCGGCTCAGAGCCTCGCGGTGACCGTCACCTGCGCGGTCGTCACAGCCTCTCGATGATCGTCACCTGCGCGGTCGTCACAGCCTCTCGATGATCGTCACGTTGGCCTGGCCGCCGCCCTCGCACATCGTCTGCAGGCCGAACCGGCCGCCGGTGCGTTCCAGTTCGTGCAGCAGGGTGGTCATCAGCTTGGCGCCGGTCGCGCCGAGCGGGTGACCGAGGGCGATCGCGCCGCCGTTGACGTTGACCCTCTCGGGGTCCGCGCCGGTCTCCTTCAGCCAGGCCAGGACGACGGGCGCGAACGCCTCGTTGATCTCGACGAGGTCGATGTCGTGGATCGACAGCCCGGTCTTCTTCAGGGCGTGCGCGGTGGCCGGGATCGGAGCCGTCAGCATGCGGATCGGGTCCTCGCCGCGGACGGAGAGGTGGTGCACGCGCGCGCGTGGCGTCAGGCCGTGCTCGCGCACCGCCCGTTCGGAGGCCAGCAGCAGGGCCGCCGCGCCGTCGGAGACCTGGGAGGAGCAGGCGGCGGTGACGGTCCCGCCGTCGATGACGGGCTTCAGCGCGGCCATCTTCTCCAGGGAGGTGTCCCGGCGCGGCCCCTCGTCGGCGGTGACCTCCCCGTGGGCGACGGTCTCGCGCGCGAAGCGGCCCTCGTCGATCGCGCGCGCCGCCCGCCGGTGCGAGCGCAGGGCGAACTCCTCCTGGTCCTGGCGGCTGATGCCCCATTTCGCGGCGATCATCTCGGCGCCGGCGAACTGGTTCACCGGCCGGTCCCCGTACCGCGCGCGCCAGCCCTCGCTGCCCGCGAAGGGGCCCTGGGTGAAGCCGAGGGGTTCGGCGGCCTGCCGGGTGGCGTAGGCGATCGGGATCTGCGACATGTTCTGCACGCCGCCCGCGACCACCAGGTCCTGGGTTTGGGACAGCACGCCCTGCGCGGCGAAGTGCACGGCCTGCTGCGAGGAGCCGCACTGCCGGTCCACGGTCACGCCCGGCACCTCCTCGGGCAGTCCGGCGGCCAGCCAGCAGGTCCGCGCGATGTCGCCGGCCTGCGGTCCGACCGTGTCCAGGCAGCCGAAGACGACGTCCTCGACGGCGGCCGGGTCGATCCCGGTCCGCGCGACGAGTTCCTTGAGCACATGCGCGCCCAGGTCGGCCGGATGGACCTTGCTCAGTCCTCCTCCGCGCCGCCCGACGGGCGTACGGACCGCTTCGACGATGTAGGCCTCGGTCATGGCAACTCCCTCACAGGAAAGGGCTATTCACGTACGGCGATCCCGTCCAGCACCATCGACAGGTACTGCCGGGCGATCTCCTCCGGGCTGTGCTGTCCGCCGGGCCGGTACCAGGACGCGGCGACCCACACGGTGTCGCGGACGAACCGGTAGGCGAGGCGGATGTCGAGGTCGGTGCGGAAGATACGGTCCGTGACGCCGCGCTCCAGCGTGGACAGCCACGCCTTCTCGAACCGGCGCTGCGACTCGGCGAGGAACCCGAACCGTTCCTGCGTGACGAGCTGCTTGCTCTCCTTCTGGTAGATCGCGACGGCGGCGCGGTGCCGGTCGATCTCCCGGAAGGACTCGGTGACGAGGGCCGCGAGCGTCTCGCGGGGGCCGAGCTCGGCGGCCAGGACGGTGTCGTAGCCGTCCCAGAGCTCGTCGAGGAAGGTCCGCAGGATCTCCTCCAGCATCGACTCCTTGGAGTCGAAGTGGTAGTAGAGGCTGCCCGCGAGCATGCCCGCATGGTCGGCGATCTTGCGGACGGTGGTGGCGTTGTAGCCCTGTTCGGCGAAGACCTCGGCGGCGGTGTCGAGGAGTTCGCGGCGACGCGCGGGCGCCGCGGTCACCTGGGGCTTCTTCTTGGTCGGCACGGACACATTGTGGTCTGCTCCGGCCGTCAGGCGTGCTGGCCGCTGACGGAGACGACCTCGCCCGTCATGTACGAGGAGTAGCCCGACGCCAGGAACACGATCACGTTGGCCACCTCCCAGGGTTCGGCGTACCGCCCGAAGGCCTCCCGGGCGGTGAGCTCCGCCAGCAGTTCGGCCGAGGTCACCTTGACCAGGTGCGGGTGCATGGCGAGGCTCGGCGAGACGGCGTTGACCCGTACGCCGTATCCGGCCGCCTCGATCGCCGCGCACCGGGTCAGCGCCATCACGCCCGCCTTCGCGGCGGCGTAGTGCGCCTGTCCGGCCTGGGCGCGCCAGCCGACGACGGAGGCGTTGTTGACGACGACTCCCCCGCCGGTCTCCCGCATCAGCCGCAGGGCGGCCCGGGTGCACCGGAAGGTTCCGTTGAGCGTGACGTCCAGGACGCGTGACCACTGCTCGTCGGTCATGTCGACGAGTTCCGAGGTCCCGCCGAGGCCCGCGTTGTTGACGACGACGTCCAGCCGCCCGTGTTCCCGCACGGCCGTGTCGAACAGGGCCCGCACCTGGCTCTCGTCGGTGACGTCGCACGGCAGGGCGGCCACCGACGCCTCGCCGAACTCCGCGGCCAGTTCGGCCTGGTACGCCTTGAGCCGCCGCGCGTGGGTGTCGCTGATCAGCACGCGCGCGCCCTCCTCCAGGAAGCGGCGCGCGGTCGCTCCGCCGATGCCCGCGCCGGCCGCCGCGGTGATCACGGCGCTGCGGCCGTCGAGCAGCGCGTGCCCGGGAACGTACGGCGGACCCTCGACGTTCGTCATGACGGCACGCTAACCTACCAAACACTTGTTAGGGAAGAACGGACGCGAAGAACGGACACGAAGGACGGACGAGAACAACGCACACGAAGGACGCACGCGCAAGGACCCGCACCGAGGACGCACACGAAGGTCGCGCACCCGAGGAGGGCACCCGTGGACCTCGCACACTCCCCCGCCGACGAGGCGTTCCGCGCCGAGGCCCGCGCCTGGCTGCGCGCGCGGGTGCCGTCCGGGCAGCTGCCCTCGCTGGAGAGCGCCGAGGGCTTCGCCGCGCACCGCGTGTGGGAGGCCGAACTGGCCGCGGCCGGCTGGTCGGTGGTGAACTGGCCGGCGCGCTACGGCGGGCGGGACTGCGGGCTGATGCGCTGGCTGGTCTTCGAGGAGGAGTACTACGCGGCGGGCGCCCCGGGCCGCGTCAACCAGAACGGGGTCAGCCTCCTCGCCCCCACCCTGCTCGACCACGGCACCGAGGAACAGCGGGCCCGGGTCCTGCCCGCGATGGCCACCGGCGAGGTCGTCTGGGCGCAGGCCTGGTCGGAGCCCGAGGCCGGCTCGGACCTGGCGGCGCTGCGCGCCCGAGCGGTCCGGGTGGACGGCGGCTGGCGGCTGAGCGGCAGTAAGACCTGGTCCTCGCGCGCGGCCTTCGCCGACCGCGCCTTCGGCCTGTTCCGCACCGACCCCGACACCCCGAAACCCCATCAGGGGCTCACCTACCTCATGTTCGACCTGCGGGCCCCCGGCGTCACCGTCCGCCCCATCGGCCGCCTGGACGGGAAGCCGGCGTTCGCCGAGCTCTTCCTGGACGAGGTGTTCGTGCCGGACGCGGACGTGATCGGGGAGCCGGGCCAGGGCTGGCGGATCGCGATGTCGACGGCGGCCAACGAACGTGGGCTCACCCTGCGCTCCCCCGGCCGCTTCCTCGCCTCGGCGGACCGCCTGCACGCCCTCTGGGTGGACCGGGGCAGCCCGGAGGCCGCCGCCGCCCGCGTCGCCGACGCGCTGATCGGCGCCCGCGCCTACCAGCTGTTCACGTACGCGGCCGCCTCCCGCTTCCTCGCCGGGGAGCGGCTCGGCCCGGAGTCGAGCCTGAACAAGGTCTTCTGGTCGGAGTACGACATCGCGCTGCACGAGACGGCGCTGGATCTCCTCGGCGCCGAAGGAGCGGAAGGGGAGGCGGCCGACACCGAGTGGTCGGAGGGTTACGTCTTCGCCCTGGCCGGCCCGATCTACGCGGGGACCAACGAGATCCAGCGCGACATCGTCGCCGAGCGGCTGCTCGGCCTGCCGAGGGGACGCCGTCGATGACTTCGCCCAGGCCGGTTCCGCCGGCGATGCGCTTCCTCCTGGACAGCGAACAGCGGGCGTTCGCCCGGTCGTTGGACGCGATGCTGAGTGCGGCCGACACCCCCGCCGTGATCCGTGCCTGGAGCCGGGGCGAGCGGGCGAGCGGCCTCGCGCTGTGGTCGCGGATCGCCGGGGCCGGCGTGTTCGCCCTGGCGGTCCCGGAGGCGTACGAAGGGCTGGGGCCGCGGCCGGTGGACCTGGCCGTCGCCTTCGTGGAGCTGGGGCGGCACGCGGTGCCGGGCCCGCTGGTGGAGACGGTCGCCGCGGCGGCCCTGCTGAGCGATCCGGGCCCCGCGAAGCGGTTCCTCCCCGCTCTGGCCGCGGGCGAGTCGATGGCCACACTGGCACCCGGGGGTTCGTACGCCGTGGACGGTGACGCGGCGACGTTACGGCTGGCGCCGGCCGCCGACGGCCTCCGGCTGTCCCCCGGGCACGGCCCGGTGCGCCCTTCCCTCGACCCCGCCCGTCGCCTCACCCGCCTGTTGCCGGGCGGCGAACTGCTCACCCGGGACCCGCCCGTGGACCGCGCCCTGCGCTGGGCCCGCCTGGCCACCGCCGCGCAGGCTCTCGGGGTGGGTCTGGCGCTGCTGGAGCGGACCGTGGCGTACGTCGGGCAGCGCGTCCAGTTCGGGGTCCCGGTCGGCTCGTTCCAGGCGGTCAAGCACCGGCTGGCGGACGCGAAGATCGCGTTGGAGTTCGCCCGCCCCCTGGTCCTGGGCGCCGCCGTGACGATGAGCCCGGCGGATGTCGCCGCAGCGAAGGTGAGCGCCTGCGAGGCGGCGTACACGACCGCGCGTACCGCACTCCAGCTGCACGGCGCGATCGGCTACACGGCGGAGTACGACCTGTCGCTCTGGATCACCAAGGCCCGCGCCCTGCGCACGGCCTGGGGCACCCCGGACGACTGCCGGGCGGAGGTCCTGCGCGGCCGCGCGTAGCCTCAGCCGGTCACAGCCTCAGCCGGTCACCTTGGCGACGAACGCGGCGAGGTTCGCCACGGTCCGCCCGATCTTCTCCTCCAGTGTGATCGTCTCGGGCAGCCTGGCCCCGACTCCCGCATCCCGCTTGCCCCGCACATACAGCGAGCAGGCGAGGTCGCCGCAGATGTAGGCCCCCACCGAGTTGCCCTGCTGGCCGGCCCTGCCCGCCTTCGGCGCGACCATCAGCGAGACACCCCCGGAGTGGGTGGTCAGGCACATCGTGCACATGCTGCGCCGTGCCTGCCAGGAGCCGGAGGTGGAGGAGCGCAGCGCGAGGGCCGTCGGCCGGCCGGCCAGCTCGACGGCGAGGTAGGCCCGGTCGGGGGCCTGGGGATCCCGCCAGCCGAGGTAGTCCAGGTCGCCCCAGGGCCGGTCGGCCAGGTCGCGCGGGACGGCCAGGCGTTTGGCCTCGCCCTTGGTGCAGTTGACGAACGCGGCACGGATCTCTTGCTCGGTGAGCGGCTTCATATAACGCAGGCTAATTTGCCTAAAGCTTTTAGGCAAATACATAATGGCTATCGGCTGCGGGGCAGCCGGGAGACACCGGGAGCGACACAGGAGGACGAGCATGGGGCGCGTGGGGCTGAGCACGGATCGTCTGGTCCGGGCGGGCGCGGAGCTGGCCGACGAGGTCGGCTTCGACCAGGTGACCGTCTCGGCGCTCGCCCGGCGCTTCGACGTCAAGGTCGCCAGCCTGTACTCGCACGTGAAGAACTCCGACGACCTCAGAACCCGGATCGCCCTGCTCGCCCTGGAGGAGCTCGCCGACCGGGGCGACCTCGCGCTGGCCGGGCGGGCCGGCAAGGACGCCCTGACCGCCCTGGCCGACGTCTACCGCGACTACGCCCGCGAGCACCCCGGCCGCTACGCCGCGGCCCAGCTGCGCCTCGGCCCCGAGGCGGCGGCCTCGAGCGCCGGCCCGCGCCACGCCCGCATGACCCGGGCGATCCTGCGCGGCTACGACCTCACCGAGCCGGACCAGACCCACGCCGTCCGGCTCCTGGGCAGCGTCTTCCACGGCTACGTCACCCTGGAGCTCGGCGGCGGATTCAGCCACAGCGCCCCCGACACCCAGGAGACCTGGACCCGGATCCTCGACGCCCTCGACACCCTGCTGCGCACCTGGCCGCCCGAGAACTGACCGGGCTCTCAGTGTCCCCGCCGGTCGGTTGGCGATGCTCCTTCGGCGTCGGCTTCGGGAGGTGGCTGTCCGCCCCGAACACGGCACGCGCCGGCCAGGACCAGGAAGCCCCAGAGGCAGATCCCGCCCAGCAGGAAGGACCAGTGGTCCGGGAACACCTTGCGCAGGTTGGTCCTCGCCGGCGCGTACAGCCCCGGCCGCTCGTCGGCCCAGTCGGCGAGGTGCTCGCCCTTGCCGGACTCGCCGGGCCTCGAAGTCCCCCCGCCTGACGCCCCGTTCACCGATCGCGCGTCGTCACCCCTACGTCGCCGCCTCCCGCCGGATCGACCCCGGGGTGGCACGGCGGACCGGCTGAGCCAACGGTGCGGACAGCCCGCGCGAGCGGCGCCCGGGAGCCCCTCGGACAGACGCGCGGGACTCGACGGCGGCGGTTCGAGCGGCCTGCGGGACCACGGGGCCGCCGTCACGGGGCGAGGCCGACGACCGCCGTCGGGCCGTGCGCGTGCAGAGTCGCGTCCTCCCCGGTCAGCAGGAGGGCGTCGTGGCGGGCGAGCCGCACCCCGTCGACGTCGGCGGACCCGCCCCCGTCGAGGGCGACGATCAGGGCGTGCGCCGCCCGCAGGCGGAGCCGGCCGCGTACGACCGCGACGGCCGGGGCCGAAGCGCCCCTGCGCCACATCACGTTGAGGTTGACGACGGGCCCGTCCAGCAGCCGGCAGTCGGTGGGCTCGTCACCGGGGAGGTCCTGGGGCACATGCCGTGCGTCGACGAGCCGTCGCCGCCCGCCCACGGTCAGGTCCATGCCCGCTCCCTCGACCAGCGTCAGGGTCCGCTCCACGTCGGGGAACACGGAGAACGGGCCGCTCGCCGCGACCTCGGCGAGGCTGACCCGCCAGGTGAAGGCGGCCATGCCCGCGCCCGCCGGGCAGCAGGCGATCTCACGGGTCACCCCGCCGCCGTTCTTCCAGGCCGTGGCCGTACGTCCGGCGGCGGGCAGCAGGACGGTCACCGGATGATCCCCTGCGCCCTGGCCGCCCCGAGCCACATCGGGAACTCCCCGACCAGCCGGTCGTACAGCTCCGCGTCCGACACCTTCCGCGGATCCGAACCGGCGTGGAAGAAACCGGCGTTGTCGACCGTCCGCTTCGCCGGTACGGGCAGTTCGTCGAGCTTGCGCAGGAAGTCGAACTGCTTGCTGCCCCGGTCGCCGAAGCCGATGAACTGCCAGAACAGGGGCAGCTTCGACGCCTTGCAGAGGTAGCGTTCGGCGGCGAGCTTGTTGATCGGGCCGCCGTCGGTCTGGAAGACGACGAGCGCGGGATCCGTCGATCCGCTGTCGAGGTAGTGGTCGATGACGGCGTCCATGGCGAGGTGGTAACTGGTCTTGCCCATGTGTCCGAGCCCGGCCACGATCCGGTCCACCCGCCCCTGATGGTCGGCGAGGGCGATGTCGGTGACGGCGTCGACGTCGGTGGAGAAGAAGACGACCGGCACCCGGCCGTCGTCGTCGAGGTGCGCGGACAGGCCCAACACCCGGTCGGCGAGCGCCTGCACGCTGCCGTCCTGGTAGTACGGCTTCATCGACCCCGAATAGTCGACGACGAGATAGACGGCCGCCCGCTGCCCGTCGAGACCGTGCTTGGTGAGGGACACCCCGGCGCTCTTGTAGAGGCTGACCAGCGCGGGTGCGGTCTCCTGGACCTTGGCGAGACTGATCGCGACCATGGCGCACAGCCTCCCACACCCACCGGCCTTCGCCCTTTTGTTCGTTCACCGACTAATTAGGATGGAATGACAAGGAACACGACATTCCCGCTCTAGGGTGTCGGGCATGAAACGTGCCGCCGCCCTGGTCTGCGCCGCCGTAGCGTCGACGGTGTACCTGTTCACTCCCGCCGAGCCCGTCCAGCCCGCCCAGCCGACGACCGGCGTCCAGGCGGCCCCGCCGGGCCTCACCGCCCCGCCCCAGAAGGAGCTGGCCCAGAAGATCGTGGCGAGCGCCGAGAACGGGACCCTGAACTGGCGCACCGCGTACGGCTATGTCGAGGACATCGGTGACGGACAGGGCTACACGGCGGGCCTGATCGGCTTCTGCACCGGCACCCACGATCTGCTCACCCTGGTCGAGCGCTACACGCTCGACCACCCGGACAACGCCCTCGCCCGCTATCTCCCCGCCCTGCGCCGGGTCGACGGCACCGCCTCGCACACCGGTCTGGACCCCGGCTTCCCGGCCGCCTGGCGGGCCGAGTCGAGGGTGCCCGCCTTCCGGGCCGCCCAGGACGTCGAGCGCGACCGTGTCTACTTCGACCCGGCGGTCCACCGGGGCCGCGTCGACGGCCTGGGCGCGCTGGGCCAGTTCATCTACTACGACGCCCTGGTCTTCCACGGCCCCGGCGCGGGCCCGACCAGCTTCGACGGCATCCGTGCCCGCGCGATGCGGCAGGCCCGCACCCCCGCGCAGGGCGGCAAGGAGGCCGACTATCTCGACGCCTTCCTCGACGCCCGCCGCCGGGCCATGCTGACCCGGCACCCCGGCGTCGACACCTCGCGCGTCGACACGACCCAGCGCCGTTTCCTGCGCGAGGGCAACCTCGGCCTGCGCCCGCCGCTGCGGTGGCAGGTGTACGGGGAGACGTACCGGGTTCCGTAGCGCGGTCGTTCGGACATGCGGCGGCGCCTGCCCGGTCGTCCGGTCGGGGACTGTGGGGCAGGCGCCGTCTGTGTTCCGTACGCCTTTGTACGGGACGTAGGGGGGCCCTCGGGGCCGGGCCGTCAGACCAGCAGCGAGCGGTCCGTCGGGCGGATCGGGGCCGGCAGCTCACTCGCGCCGGTCAGGAACCGGTCGACGCCGCGGGCGGCCGAGCGGCCCTCCGCGATCGCCCACACGATGAGCGACTGGCCGCGGCCGGCGTCACCGGCGACGTACACGCCCGGGACGTTGGTGCGGAAGTCGGCGTCGCGGGCGATGTTGCCGCGCTCGTCGAGCTCCAGGCCGAACTGCTCCACCACGCCGTTCTCACGGTCGGTGCCGGTGAAGCCCATCGCGAGGGTGACCAGCTGGGCGGGGATCTTGCGCTCCGTGCCCGGCTTCGGCGTCAGCCTGCCGTCGATGAACTCGACCTCGCTGAGGTGCAGCCACTGGACGTTGCCGTCCTCGTCGCCCTCGAAGTGGGTGGTGGAGACGGAGTAGACCCGCTCGCCGCCCTCCTCGTGCGCGCTCGTGACCTTGTAGAGCATCGGGAAGGTCGGCCACGGCTGACCCGGGTTCCGCTCCTCGCCGGGCCTCGGCATGATCTCCAGCTGGGTGACCGAGGCCGCGCCCTGGCGGTGGGCGGTGCCCACGCAGTCGGCGCCGGTGTCGCCACCGCCGATGACCACGACGTGCTTGCCCTGGGCCGAGATCGGGGGCGCCACGAAGTCGCCCTCCTGGACCTTGTTGGCCAGCGGCAGGTACTCCATCGCCTGGTAGACGCCCTTGAGCTCACGGCCGGGGACCGGAAGGTCACGGGCGGTCGTGGCGCCGGCGGCGATGACGATGGCGTCGTAGCGCTTCTTCAGGTCGGTCGCCTTGAGGTCGCGGCCGATCTCGATCCCGGTACGGAAGCGGGTGCCCTCCGCGCGCATCTGCTCGATACGGCGGTTGATGTGCCGCTTCTCCATCTTGAACTCGGGGATGCCGTAACGGAGGAGGCCTCCGATGCGGTCCGCGCGCTCGTAGACGGCGACGGTGTGGCCGGCCCGGGTGAGCTGCTGGGCGGCGGCCAGGCCCGCCGGGCCCGAGCCGATGACCGCGACGGTCTTGCCGGACAGGCGCTCGGGCGCCTGCGGGGCGACGTCGCCGGTCTCCCACGCCTTGTCGATGATCGAGACCTCGACGTTCTTGATGGTGACGGCCGGCTGGTTGATGCCCAGCACACACGCAGACTCGCACGGAGCGGGGCACAGCCGGCCCGTGAACTCCGGGAAGTTGTTCGTGGCGTGCAGCCGCTCGGAGGCCGCCGTCCAGTCCTCGCGGTAGGCGAAGTCGTTCCACTCGGGGATCAGGTTCCCCAGCGGACAGCCGTTGTGACAGAACGGGATGCCGCAGTCCATGCACCGGCCGGCCTGCTTGCCGATGATCGGCAGCAGCGAACCGGGGACGTAGACCTCGTTCCAGTCCTTCAGACGCACGTCGACCGGACGGGACTTGGCGACCTCACGGCCGTGGTTCAGGAAGCCCTTCGGGTCAGCCATTGGTCGCCGCCTCCATCATCTTCTCGGTGATCTCGGACTCGGAGAGTCCCGCCTGCTCGGCGGCGGCCTTGGCGGCGAGCACTGCCTTGTACGTACTGGGGATGATCTTGCTGAAGCGCTCCGCGGAGGCGTCCCAGTCGACGAGCAGCTTCGCGGCGACCGTGGAACCGGTCTCCTCGGCGTGGCGGCGCACCACGTCGTGCAGCCACTGCTTGTCGGCCTCGTCCGGCGTCTCGACGGCGCCGAGGTTGCCGGCGTTGACGTTGTCGCGGTTCAGGTCGATCACGTAGGCGACGCCGCCCGACATACCGGCCGCGAAGTTGCGGCCCGTCTCGCCGAGGACCACCGCGTGACCACCGGTCATGTACTCGCAGCCGTGGTCGCCCACGCCCTCGGAGACGACCGTCGCGCCGGAGTTGCGGACGCAGAAGCGCTCACCGGTGCGGCCGCGCAGGAACAGCTCGCCGCCGGTCGCGCCGTAGGCGATGGTGTTGCCCGCGATCGTCGAGTACTCGGCGAGGTGGTCGGCGCCCCGGTCCGGGCGGACGACGACCCGGCCGCCGGAGAGACCCTTGCCGACGTAGTCGTTGGCGTCGCCCTCCAGGCGCAGCGTGACACCGCGCGGGAGGAAGGCGCCGAAGGACTGGCCGGCGGAGCCGGTGAAGGTGATGTCGATGGTGTCCTCGGGCAGGCCCGCGCCACCGAACTTCTTCGTCACCTCGTGGCCGAGCATGGTGCCGACCGTGCGGTTGATGTTGCGGATGGAGACCTGGGCGCGCACCGGCTGCGCGTCGGTCGCGGAGTCCGCGGCCAGGGCGTCGGCGGCGAGCTTGATCAGCTGGTTGTCGAGCGCCTTCTCCAGGCCGTGGTCCTGCGAGATGACCTGGTGCAGCGCCGCGCCCTCGGGCAGGGCGGGCACGTGGAACAGCGGGGCCAGGTTCAGGCCCTGTGCCTTCCAGTGGTCGACGGCGCGCTCGACGTCCAGGACCTCGGCGTGGCCGACGGCCTCCTCGATGGTGCGGAAGCCCAGCTCGGCGAGGATCTCGCGGACCTCCTCGGCGATGAACTTGAAGAAGTTCACCACGTACTCCGCCTTGCCGGCGAAGCGGTCGCGGAGCACCGGGTTCTGGGTGGCGATGCCGACCGGGCAGGTGTCCAGGTGGCAGACGCGCATCATGACGCAGCCGGAGACGACGAGCGGCGCGGTCGCGAAACCGAACTCCTCGGCGCCGAGCAGCGCGGCGATGATCACGTCACGGCCGGTCTTCAGCTGGCCGTCGGTCTGCACGACGATCCGGTCGCGCAGGCCGTTGAGCAGCAGCGTCTGCTGGGTCTCGGCGAGGCCGAGCTCCCAGGGACCGCCCGCGTGCTTGAGCGAGGTGAGCGGGGAGGCGCCGGTTCCGCCGTCGTGGCCGGAGATGAGCACGACGTCGGCGTGCGCCTTGGACACACCGGCCGCGACCGTGCCGACGCCGACCTCGGAGACCAGCTTCACGTGGATCCGCGCCTGCGGATTCGCGTTCTTCAGGTCGTGGATCAGCTGGGCGAGGTCCTCGATGGAGTAGATGTCGTGGTGCGGCGGCGGGGAGATCAGACCGACAC
Source organism: Streptomyces sp. NPDC060002 (assembly GCF_042737245.1). Classification (NCBI taxonomy): domain Bacteria; kingdom Bacillati; phylum Actinomycetota; class Actinomycetes; order Kitasatosporales; family Streptomycetaceae; genus Streptomyces; species Streptomyces sp. NPDC060002. The sequence continues at coordinate 18,550 of NZ_JBHWUW010000016.1, read as the reverse complement.
CGGGGGTGCTGTGCCGGGTCTTGGCGACCCACGGGTAGACCTTGTGGCCGGGCAGCTGGCCGCCCTCGCCGGGCTTGGCGCCCTGGGCCATCTTGATCTGGATGTCGTCCGCGTTGACCAGGTACTCGGACGTGACGCCGAAGCGGCCGGAGGCGACCTGCTTGATGGCGCTGCGCCGGGCCGGGTCGTAGAGCCGGTCCGCGTCCTCGCCGCCCTCACCGGTGTTGGACTTGCCGCCCAGCTGGTTCATGGCGATGGCGAGGGTCTCGTGCGCCTCCTTGGAGATGGAGCCGTACGACATGGCGCCGGTGGAGAAGCGCCGGACGATCTCGCTGACCGGCTCGACCTCGTCGACGGAGATCGGCTGCCGGTCCGACTTGAAGCCGAAGAGGCCGCGCAGCGTCATGAGGCGCTCGGACTGCTCGTTCACGCGGTCCGTGTACTTCTTGAAGATGTCGTAGCGGGCGGTGCGCGTCGAGTGCTGGAGGCGGAAGACCGTCTCCGGGTCGAACAGGTGCGGCTCGCCCTCGCGGCGCCACTGGTACTCGCCGCCTATCTCCAGGGCGCGGTGGGCCGGCGCGATGCCGCTGGCCGGGTACGCCTTGGCGTGGCGGGCGGCGACCTCCTTGGCGATGACGTCGATGCCGACGCCGCCGATCTTGGTGGCGGTGCCGTTGAAGTACTTCTCGACGAAGGCGTCGTCGAGGCCGACGGCCTCGAAGACCTGGGCGCCGCGGTAGGAGGCGACGGTCGAGATGCCCATCTTGGACATGACCTTCAGGACGCCCTTGCCCAGCGCGTAGATCAGGTTGCGGATCGCCTGCTCGGGCTCCAGGCCGTTGATGAAGGTGCCCGCGCGCAGCAGGTCCTCGGCGGACTCCATCGCCAGGTACGGGTTGACGGCGGCGGCGCCGAAGCCGATCAGCAGGGCGACGTGGTGGACCTCGCGGACGTCGCCGGCCTCGACGAGGAGGCCCACCTCGGTGCGCTGCTTGGTGCGGATGAGGTGGTGGTGGACGGCCGAGGTGAGCAGCAGCGACGGGATCGGGGCGTGCTCGGCGTCCGAGTGGCGGTCCGACAGGACGATGAGTCGGGCGCCGTTGTCGATGGCGGCGTCGGCCTCGGTGCAGATCTCGTCGATGCGCGCGGCCAGCGCGTCACCGCCGCCGTGCACCCGGTACAGACCGGAGAGCGTCGCGGCCTTGAAGCCGGGCATGTCGCCGTCGGCGTTGATGTGGATGAGCTTGGCCAGCTCGTCGTTGTCGATGACCGGGAACGGCAGGGTGACCGTCCGGCACGACGCGGCGCTCGGCTCGAGCAGGTTGCCCTGCGGGCCCAGCGACGAGCGCAGCGAGGTCACGAGCTCCTCGCGGATCGCGTCCAGCGGCGGGTTGGTGACCTGCGCGAACAGCTGGGTGAAGTAGTCGAAGAGCAGGCGCGGGCGCGCGGAGAGCGCGGCGATCGGCGAGTCCGTGCCCATGGAACCGAGCGGTTCGCCGGCGGTCTTGGCCATCGGCGCGAGGATGACGCGCAGCTCTTCCTCGGTGTAGCCGAAGGTCTGCTGGCGGCGGGTGACCGAGGCGTGGGTGTGCACGATGTGCTCGCGCTCGGGCAGGTCGGCCAGCTCGATCTCGCCGGCCTCCAGCCACTCGGCGTAGGGCTTCTCGGCGGCGAGCTGGGCCTTGATCTCGTCGTCCTCGATGATGCGGTGCTCGGCGGTGTCGACGAGGAACATCCGGCCGGGCTGGAGGCGGCCCTTGCGGACGACCTTGGCGGGGTCGATGTCGAGGACGCCGACCTCGGAGCCGAGGACGACGAGGCCGTCGTCGGTGACCCAGTAGCGGCCGGGGCGCAGACCGTTGCGGTCGAGCACGGCGCCGACCTGGGTGCCGTCGGTGAAGGTGACACAGGCCGGGCCGTCCCAGGGCTCCATCTGCGTGGAGTGGAACTCGTAGAAGGCGCGCCGGGCCGAGTCCATGGACTCGTGGTTCTCCCACGCCTCCGGGATCATCATCAGCACGGAGTGCGGCAGCGAGCGGCCACCGAGGTGGAGCAGCTCGAGCACCTCGTCGAAGGACGCCGAGTCGGAGGCGTCCGGCGTACACACCGGGAAGATCCGCTCGATGGACTTCTCGTCCTTGCCGAACAGGTCGGAGACGAGCTGTGACTCACGGGCGCGCATCCAGTTGCGGTTGCCCTTGACGGTGTTGATCTCGCCGTTGTGCGCGACGAAGCGGTACGGGTGCGCGAGCGGCCACGACGGGAAGGTGTTCGTCGAGAAGCGCGAGTGGACGAGCGACACGGCCGAGGCGAAGCGGCGGTCGGACAGGTCCGGGAAGAAGGGCTCGAGCTGGCCGGTGGTCAGCATGCCCTTGTACACGATGGTCCGCGCGGACAGCGACGGGAAGTAGACGCCGGCCTCGCGTTCGGCGCGCTTGCGCAGCACGAACGCCTTGCGGTCGAGGTCGATGCCCGTGCTCGCGTTGTCCGTGACGAAGATCTGGCGGAAGGCCGGCATCGTCGAGCGGGCGGTGGCGCCGAGCAGCCCGGGGGCGACCGGGACCTCGCGCCAGCCGAGGACGGTGAGGTCCTCGTCGGCGGCGATCGTCTCGATCTGTGAGACGGCGTCCTGGAGGCCTTCCTCGGGGAGGAAGGCGATACCGACGGCGTAGCCGCCGGCCTCGGGGAGCTCGAATCCGGCCACCTCGCGGAGGAAGGCGTCCGGGACCTGGGTCAGGATGCCCGCGCCGTCGCCGGAGTCCGGCTCGGAGCCGGTGGCGCCGCGGTGCTCGAGGTTGCGCAGAACGGTGAGCGCCTGCTCGACCAGCGTGTGGCTCGCCTCGCCGGTGAGGTTGGCCACGAAGCCGACGCCGCAGGCGTCGTGCTCGTTGCGGGGGTCGTACATACCCTGCGCAGCAGGGCGAGCATCCATGAAGGACCAGTTCTGGCCATTCGCGGAATGCTGGGACGGCTGGCGCGGCGTACGCATCGGCTCTCCCGTCGTCGTCTCAAGTGGCATATCTGCTGGCGAAGGGACGACGTTGGCCCTCTGCGTAACGCAAAATTTCGTGCAGGTTACATGATGGAGCGGTTCTCGGGAACCGGATACTCCGTTCCAGCATGCGGACGCCACGGAGTCGCGAGGGGGGTATCGCGCACGTGGCTGAAAGTATGTGGGGACCGAACGGAACGAGATCGATCAGATCGATGTCCGCCGGTCCGGAAGGCGAGGGGAGCGGTGTCGTTCACCCCGCGAGTGCGCCGGAGGCGTCATTGCCCACAGCGCTTACGGCTCATGCCCGCTGGTTAAGCACTCGAAACCAGTCAGTAACGACTACTTATGCGGCCCATCGCATAAGTACCATCCGGACTATCCTACGGCCGTTCCGAACCAGCTGCCCAGGGCGTACGTCACACCGGCCGCCGCGCCACCGAGGGCGAGCTGCCGCAGCCCGCTGTACCACCAGGTGCGCGCGGTCACCCGGGCCACCACGGCCCCGCAGCCGAACAGCCCGAACAGCGCGAGCAGCACGGCCGGCCAGAGCGAGGCGGCGCCCAGCAGATAAGGGAGTACGGGCAGCAGCGCGCCCAGCGCGAACGCGCCGAAGCTCGACCCGGCGGCGATCAGCGGCGAGGGCAGATCGGAGGGATCGATGCCCAGCTCCTCGCGGGCGTGGATCTCCAGGGCCTGCTCGGGATCGCGCGACAGCTGCTGGGCGACCCGCCGGGCCAGCTCGGGCTCGACCCCCCGGGACTCGTACAGCGCGGCGAGCTCGGCCTCCTCGTCCTTGGGGTGCTTTCTCAACTCCCGGCGCTCTACCTCGAGTTCGGCCTCGACGAGCTCGCGCTGCGAGGCGACGGAGGTGTACTCGCCTGCGGCCATGGAGAAGGCGCCCGCGGCGAGACCGGCGAGTCCGGTGATGACGACGGTCTGGTGACCCACCGAGCCGCCGGCGACACCGGTCATCAGGGCGAGGTTGGAGACCAGGCCGTCCATCGCGCCGAAGACGGCGGGCCGCAGCCAGCCGCCGTTGACGTCCCGGTGGGTGTGGTTGTCGCGATGCGCCTCGTGCAGTGCGGCTTCGTTGTCGATGATGGCCACGAGATCCCCCACAGGGTGTTCCGGAGAGCCCCAGCAAGGTGAGGCAAAGCTAAGTCTGGACTGGTTCCACTTTTTGACAACACCAAATATATGCCGGGGGATTCCCGCCCGCCAGGAAGGAAAGGCTGAGCTAACCTGCGGTTTTACCCTCGAATGCTCATACGATCAGGAGTCTGCACAGATGTCGACCGGGTGACATGGGAGGCTCCGAGGCTGAGGTCAACCGCCGATGGTGGGACACATCCGCAAAGTGCTCCGCGCCCCGTGCGGAGCCTCTTGAGGAGAGGCCTCGTATGGCATCGATCGCCTGCATCCCCTCGGTCCCGGCGCCGGGGGACGCCGCCGCACTGCGCGAGCGGGCCCGTGGCGCCCTGCTCGGCCTGGCCGTGGGAGACGCCCTGGGAGCCCCCGCGGAGAACATGAAGCCCTCCGAGATCCGCGCCCGCTGGGGCCGCATCACGGGGTACGTCGCCGACCGGCCGGCCGGCACCGACGACACCGAGTACGCGATCTTCTCGGGCCTGCTGCTGGCCCGCCACGGCTCCGCACTCACCCCGGCCCATGTCGAGGCGGCCTGGCACCAGTGGATCGCCGACCTCGACGAGGGCCCCTTCCGCGGCGCCGGCTTCAGCGAACGCGGCACCCTGGAGAACCTCCGCCGAGGCCTGGCGGCGCCGATCTCGGCGCAGCACCGGCACGCCTGGAGCGACGGCCTGGCGATGCGCGCGGCCCCCTTCGGCGTCTTCGCCGCGGGCCGCCCGGCGGAAGCGGCCCGCCTGGTCGCGATCGACGGCGCGGTGAGTCACGACGGCGAGGGCATCTACGGCGGCCAGGCGGTCGCGGCGGGAGTGGCGGCGGCGATGGCGGGAGCGCCGGCGGTCTCGGTGGTCGCCTCCGCCCTGGCCGTGGTCCCCGAGGACTCCTGGACGGCGCGTTCCCTGCGCCGGGCGGTGGCGGTGGCCCACCGGGGCGAACGGGCGGTCCGCTCCGCCGTCGTCGTCGGCGGCTACCCCTGGACCGACCTCGCCCCCGAGGCCGTCGCCCTCGCCTTCGGCGCCTACGCGGCCGCCGACGGCGACTTCCGCGAAGCCGTCCTGACGGCGGTGAACATGGGCCGCGACGCGGACACGACGGCCGCGGTGGCGGGCGCCCTGGCCGGTGCGACGCAGGGCGTGTCGGCGATCCCTGCGGAGTGGGCGGCGGCGATCGGCCCGGCCCGGGGAAGCTGCCTGCCGTCCATGGCGGGCCACCACGTGCTGGACGTGGCGGAGTTGCTGGTGCCGGGCGAGGGCGGCAAGTGGGGCGAGGGCATGGTCGTGGAGGAACTCGTGCCGAACCTGATGGGCCTCGCCCGGTTCCCCCTGCCGGACCCGACCGCCTTCACCCTGGCGGCGAACGACGGCGCGGAGGTACGACCGTGAGACCACCCGGACCACTGGACGAGGGAATGACGGCCGGAACGCTCACGGCGGCCCCGGACGAACTCGCGGCCGCCGACGGCGAGGACACCCGCCAGGGGCCACCCGCACCCGACCGCGAAAGCCGCACGGGCCGTACGTGCGGGACCGGAAGGGCCGAAGGTGCGGCCGAGGCCGTCGAGAACGCCCGCCCGGCGAGGGCGCGCCGCATCGAGGGCCTCCTGCTCGGCCTCGCCGCGGGCGACGCCGCCGGCTGGCCCGCCGCCCGCCACCGAGCCGCCCGTATGCCGGAGTGGACCCGCCGGCTGACCCGCGAACTCGACACCTTCGCCGAGCACAACGCGACGACGACCCTCCCCGTCCCCATCGCCCTCAACCAACCCCCCGAGCCCCTCCGCCTCGGCCCCTCCGACGACGCCGAGTGGGCGGCCTTCGCGGCCGAGGCGGTGCTGCGGGCCGGGGACGACGCCGCCCTCGGCGACCTCAGCCGGGAACGCCGGATGCGCGCCGCCATCGACCTCACCTGGAACGCCGTCGCCTGCGAGGTCGCGGCGGCCGCCGACCGCGCGCCCGAGGTCGAGTCCGCCGTCCTCCCCCTGCGCGCCCGGATCTCCGTCCGCGCCGGCCTCGGCAACCTCGCCGCCGGTCTGCGGCCGCCCGCCACCGGCCACGACAACCCCCACTACTTCGACGACGCGGCCTGCGTACGCGCCTGCGTCCTGGCCGTGGCCCACCCCGGCGACCCCCGACTCGCCGCCGGACTAGCCGAGTTCGACGCCCGCTACACCCAGGACGGCGACGGCGTGCACGGCGCACGCGCGATGGCGGCGGCCCTCGCGCTGGCCCTCGTCGGCGCGGACCCCGAGGCCTGCGTGGCGGCGGCGCTCGCCGAACTCCCCGAGCACACCGAGATCGGCCGCAACGCCCGGCACGCCCTCGCGCTGGCCCATGGCGCCGACAGCGCCTTCGCGCTCATCCCCCTCCTGGAGCACCAGATCGTCGACCACGTCTACAGCTACGGCATCGCGGCGGCGGAGACGGTCCCGGTGGCCCTGGCACTGGTGACGGCGTCCGGCGGCCGTATCGGCGAAGCGGTGCCGGCGGCGGCCTGTCTCTCCCGGGTCGCGGACTCGGCCCCGGCCCTGGCGGGCGCGCTGACCGGCGCGTTGGGCGGCGGCGCCACCATCCCCGACTCCTGGCGGGACAGCTGCCGCGTCCTCTCGGGCTGTGTGCTGCCCCGGCTCACCGGCACCGACCTGGTGGAACTCGCCGAACTCCTGGAAACCACGCAACCGGCACCTCCAGGAGGATGATTCGGTGCATGACGCCCAAAGCACAAGAAAGCCACGGCGGAACCCTGGAAGACCGCATCACCGCCGCCCTCGTCGGGGCGGCCGTCGGCGACGCGCTCGGCGGCCCCGTCGAGGGCTACTCCCCCGAGCAGATCCTCCAGCGCCACGGCAGCCGGGTCCACGGCGTCGTCGGTCCCTGGAGCGGCGACGACTGGCGCACCGCCCGCCCCATCGCCCCGTACCACAAGGGCGACGGCCACGTCACCGACGACACCTTGATGACCCACGCGCTGATCAGGGTCTACGCCACGGTCCGCGATCACCTGGACGCCTACGCGATCGCCGACCACCTGGTCCCGGACCTGTTGACGACACCCCGCTGGATCCCGGAGCTGGAGGCGGAGGCACTCCCCCTCCAGCGAATCTTCCTGGCGGAGAAATGGCTGGTGGCAAGGCTCCACTACGGCCATGTGGACCCGCGCGAGGCAGGCGTCGGCAACATCGTCAACTGCGGTGCGGCGATGTACATGGCCCCGGTGGGACTGGTCAACGCGGCCAACCCTGCGGGCGCGTACGCCGAGGCGCTGGACATCGCCGGCGCCCACCAGTCGTCGTACGGCCGTGAGGCGGCGGGAGTCTTCGCGGCGGCGGTGGCGGCCGCGTGCACGCCGGGCGCGACGGCGGACTCCGTCGTCGCGGCCTGTCTGGCCCTGGCGCGGGACGGAACCCGCACGGCGATCGAGAAGGTGTGCGAAGCGGCGGCCCGGCACACCGACTTCGAGTCGGCGCTGGCGCCGCTGCGGGAAGCGGTGACGCCGTACGACACCGTCGGCCCCGACTACCGCCGGCCCTCCCTGGCCGCCCGCCGCCCGTCCCGCCTGCACGCCATCGAGGAACTCCCCGTCGCCCTGGGCATGTTGCTGGTGGCCGACGGCGACTACCGGCAGGCGGTCCTCGGCGCGGTCAACTACGGCCGCGACTGCGATTCGATCGCGACGATGGCGGGAGCGGTGGCCGGCGCCCTCGGCTCGCCGGTCCCCGACGAGTGGTCGAAGCAGGTCGCCGAGGCCAGCCGTCTCGACCTCTGGCAGCCCGCGGCGATGCTCACCGAGGTCACCCGGGAGATCTTCGACCGCGACATCCACCACCGCCGCACACACGAGTCGGCGTTCTCCGCGATCGGAGGCCCGCGATGCTCCGGCTGACCTGGGTCCAGCCCGAGGACCTCCTCGGCCACGAACTGCGCCAGGCGGCGCAGGACGGCCGGGAACCGTGGGCGATCGCCGCACGCTGGAAAGCGGCCGGCGGCTGCGAGGCCCCGCCCCGGGCCGGCGCGTCCCCTCAGCGCGCCTCGCGCTATCTGCGCCTCCTCGCGGAGGACCTCTTGGACGAACTGGCCGACCTGCCCAGCAGGTTGACGGAGCACGAGCCGACCGGACTGGAGAGGATCAGGGCCCTGTGCCCGCAGTGGCCGAGCCGACCGGCCGGCGCGCGTGCGCAGGCCCCCACCCCGGCCGGCCTGGAAGCGGCCTGGCTGGGCCGGGCCGCCGGCTGTCTCCTGGGCAAACCGGTGGAGAAACTCCCCCTGGACGCCGTCCGCCAACTCGCCCGGTCCACCGGCAACTGGCCCCTCACCGGCTACTTCACCGCCCGCGGAGTCCCCGAGCCGCTCCTCGAGGCGCACCCCTGGAACCGCCGCTCGGCGACCACCTCCCTCGCCGAGAACATCGACGGCATGCCCGAGGACGACGACCTCAACTACCCGCTCCTCAACCTCCTCCTGCTCCAACGCCACGGCAGGGACTTCACCACCACGGACGTGGCCCGGCTCTGGCTGGACGAACTCCCGGCGGGCCGCACCTTCACCGCCGAACGCCTCGCCCTGCGCAACCTCCTCGCCGGCATCGAACCTCCGCTCACCGCCCGCCACCGCAACCCCTTCCGCGAGTGGATCGGCGCCCTCATCCGCGCCGACGTCCACGGCTGGACCAACCCCGGGAACCCGGCCGCCGCCGCCGAGCAGGCCCACCGCGACGCCACCCTCACGCACACCGCCAACGGCGTCTACGCGGCGATGTTCACGGCGGCCACCATCGCCGCCGCCGCGACCGGCACCCAGGACGTCCACGCCTGTCTGCGCACCGGTCTGACCGTCGTCCCGCCCCGCTCCCGCCTCGCGCAGGCCGTCACGCACGCCGTCCGGCTCGCCGGAGAACACCCCGACTTCGACACCGTGGTCGACGAACTCCACACAGCCCACAAGGCGCACCACTGGGTCCACGCCGTCCCCAACACCGCCCTGATCGCCGCCGCCCTCACCCACGCGGACGGCGACTTCACCGGCTCCGTCGGCCGTGCCGTGTCCGGCGGCCTGGACACCGATTCGGCCGGCGCGACGGCCGGTGGGATCGCCGCCCTGCTCACCGGCGACCCGGCCGCCCTGCCCGACCACTGGACGGCTCCCCTCAAGAACCGCCTGGCCACCTCCGTCGCCGACCTCAACGGCGTCGGCTTCGACACCCTGGCCCACCTCACCTGGTCCCTCATCCCCCGGGAGGCTTCCCAGCCATGACCGACATCGTCGTGCTCGGCAGCACGAACATGGACCTCGTCGCCTACGTCGAGAAGCCCCCGCAGCGCGGGGAGACCGTGACGGGACGGGAGTTCCGTACGATCCCCGGCGGCAAGGGCGCCAACCAGGCGGTCGCCGCCGCCCGCGCGGGCGCCACCGTGTCGATGATCGGCGCCGTCGGCAACGACGCCTTCGGCACCCGGCTGCGCTCCACCCTGGAGCACTCCGGCGTGAACACCGACCATCTGCGCACCGTCGAGAGCCCCTCCGGCACCGCGCACATCGTCGTGGACGACGAGGGCGGCAACGCGATCGTGGTCGTCCCCGGCGCGAACGGCACCGTCGACCACCTCGTCCCCGGCGACGAGGTCCTCATCTCCTCCGCCGACGCGCTCCTGCTCCAGCTCGAAGTCCCCCTCGCCGCCGTCGTCGCGAGCGCCCGGGCGGCCCGCGCCCACGGCGTCCGGACGATCCTCACCCCGGCCCCCGCCCAGCCGCTCCCGCCCGAACTCCTCGCCGTCACCGACCTGTTGGTCCCCAACGAGCACGAGGCGGCCACGCTCACCGGCCGCACCGACCCGCGCGAGGCGGCCACCGCCCTGCTGGACAGCGTCCCGGAGGTGGTCATCACGCTCGGCTCGTCCGGCAGCCTGTACGCGGCCCGGGGAGCGCAACCGCTGACCGTGCCCGCCCCGCGCGTCACCGCCGTCGACTCGACCGGCGCGGGCGACACCTTCGTCGGCGCCCTCGCGGTCGCGCTCGGCGAGGGGCAGCCCGTACGGGAGGCGCTGGCCTGGGCGTCCGCGGCGGCGGCCCTGTCGGTCCAACGGCCGGGCGCCTCCGCCTCCATGCCCTACCGCTCCGAGATCGAGACGCAGTACGCGTCATGACCGAGCAGACGAAAACGACCGAGCGGGCGACCGAGCGGACCACTCCCCTGCACGGTGTCCGCGTCCTCGACCTGGCCACCCTCTTCGCCGGCCCCCTCGCCGCCACCATGCTCGGCGACTTCGGCGCGGAGGTCATCAAGGTCGAGCACCCCACCCAGCCGGACCCCTCCCGGGGCCACGGCCCGTCGAAGGACGGCGTGGGCCTGTGGTGGAAGCTCCTCGGCCGCAACAAGCGCACCATCACCCTCGACCTCTCCAGGCCCGGCGGCCGCGCCACACTGCTGCGCCTCGCCGCCACCGCCGACGTGATCATCGAGAACTTCCGCCCCGGCACGCTGGAGAAGTGGGACCTCGGCTGGGACGCGCTGTCGGCGGCCAACCCCCGCCTGGTCCTCACCCGGGTCACCGCCTTCGGCCAGTTCGGCCCCTACGCGCACCGCCCCGGCTTCGGCACCCTCGCCGAGGCGATGAGCGGGTTCGCGGCGATCACCGGCGAACCGGACGCGTCCCCGACGCTCCCGCCCTTCGGCCTGGCCGACTCGATCGCCGGTCTGGCCACCGCCTACGCCGTCATGACCGCGCTCGCCGCCCGCGACCGCACCGGCGAGGGACAGGTCGTCGACATGGCGATCATCGAACCCATCCTCACCGTCCTCGGCCCCCAGCCGCTCTGGTACGACCAGCTGGGATACGTCCAGGCCCGCACCGGCAACCGGTCCGCCAACAACGCACCGCGCAACACCTACCGCACGGCCGACGGGAACTGGGTCGCCGTCTCGACGTCGGCCCAGTCGATCGCGGAGCGCGTGATGCGCCTGGTCGGCCGCCCCGACCTGATCGACGAACCCTGGTTCGCGACCGGCGCCGACCGGGCCGCCCACGCCGACCTGCTCGACGACGCGGTCGGCAGCTGGATCGCCGCCCGCAGCCGCACCGACGTCCTGGCCGCCTTCGAGAAGGCGGAGGCGGCGATCGCCCCGATCCAGGACGTACGGGACGTGATGGAGGACCCCCAGTACCAGGCCCTCGACACGATCACCGCCGTCGAGGACCCGGAACTGGGCCGGATCCGCATGCAGAACGTTCTCTTCCGGCTCTCCTCGACCCCCGGCGCGATCCGCTGGACCGGCCGCCCGCACGGCGCAGACACAGAGGAGGTTCTCACCGAACTGGGCCTGACCACCGCCGAGCTGACGTCCCTCCGCGAGGCGGGCGCCCTATGAAGAAAACCCCTCTGACCTGGCTCTATGTCCCAGGTGACCGACCGGAAACCGTCACCAAGGCCCTCGCCTGCGGCGCCGACGTCGTCATCGTCGACCTCGAGGACGCGGTCGCCCCGGACCGCAAGGAGTACGCCCGCACGGCCACCGCCGAACGCCTCCGCGAGCCCCAGCCGGTCCCGGTCCACGTCCGGGTCAACGCCCTGGACAGCCCCTTCGCCGCGGCGGACCTCCGCACGCTGGCCGCCCTGCCCGGGGTCTCCGCCCTGCGCCTGCCGAAAGTGACGTCCCCGCACCAGATCACCCGCGTCGCCGAGACCGTGCCGCCCGCGGACCGTGGAGCCACCCCCCTCCACGCCCTCCTGGAATCAGCCCTCGGCATCGAACACGCCTACGCCATCGCCTGCGCCCACCCCTCGCTGCGCGGCATCGCCCTCGGCGAGGCGGACCTGCGCGCCGACCTGGGCGTCCGGGACGACGCGGGCCTCGACTGGTCCCGCGCCCGTGTCGTGGTCGCCGCCCGGGCCGCGGGTCTGGCGCCGCCACCCCAGTCGGTGCACCCCGACATCCGCGACCTGGAGGGCCTGGCCACCAGCTGCGCCCACGGTCGCACCCTCGGCTTCCTCGGCCGCGCCGCCATCCACCCCCGCCAGCTCCCGATCATCGAACGGGCCTATCTGCCCACCCAGCACGAGCTGGAGGAGGCCGAGACGATCGTGAAGGCGGCGGCCACCGAGCAGGGCGCCCAGGCCCTGCCGGACGGCCGTTTCATCGACGCGGCGGTGGTGGCGATGGCCCAACGCACCCTGTCCCTGGCAGCCCGCGGGGACTGAACCCTGCCCCGGCACGCACAGACGACGAGGGCGCCCGGCAGACCCCGGGCGCCCTCGTCGTCGTACGAACGACCAGCCGTCAGCTCTTCTTACCGGCCGACTCGGCCCCGTCCTTGACCTCGTCCTTCGCTTCGGCCGCGTCCTCGGCCTGCACCGCGGCGGACTTCCCGGCCTCACCCTTCGCGCCCGCATCAGCCTTGCCGTCAGAGGAACCCCTGATGTCAGCGGCCCCCTTGGCATCGGCAGAAACCTTGGTGCCTGCGGAGGGCTTGATGCCGGCAGAAACCTTGGCGCCGGCGGGGAGCTTGGCGTCAGAGTCGGCCTTGGCGTCCGCCTCGTCCTTCGCTTCGGCGTCGGTTCCGGCCTTGCCTTCGCCGTCACCCTTGGCATCGGTCTTCGCGTCGGCGCCGGCCTCAGCCTCGTCCTTGGCCTCAGCCTCGTCCTTGGCCTCGGCACCGTCCTTCGACCTGCCCTCGCCGTCGGCTTCCGTCCCACCGCCGGAGGCTCCCGCACCCGGCTCGACCACCACTTCGCGCCCCGGCCGCTTCTTCGCCGAGATCACCATGTAGGTCACCGCGAGCAGGAACACGACCAGCGCGGTCCAGTCGTTCAGCCGCAGGCCCAGGATGTGGTGGGCGTCGTCGACCCGCATGTACTCGATCCACGCACGGCCCACGCAGTACGCGGCGACGTACAGCGCGAAGGCGCGCCCGTGCCCGAGCTTGAAGCGGCGGTCGGCCCAGATGACGAGGAGGGCGACACCGATGCACCACAGCGACTCGTACAGGAACGTCGGGTGGTAGTAGCCGGGCACCCGGCCGTCCGCCGAGGACGTGATGTGCAGCGCCCAGGGGAGGTCGGTCTGCTTGCCGTACAGCTCCTGGTTGAACCAGTTGCCCCAGCGGCCGATCGCCTGGGCGAGGGCGATACCGGGCGCGATGGCGTCGGCGTACGCGGGCAGCGGGATACCCCGGCGGCGACAGCCGATCCACGCGCCCACCGCGCCGAGCGCGATCGCGCCCCAGATACCGAGGCCGCCCTCCCAGACCTTGAAGGCGTCCACCCAGTCACGGCCCTCGCTGAAGTACAGCTCGTAGTCCGTGATCACGTGGTAGAGCCGGCCGCCGACCAGGCCGAAGGGCACTGCCCAGACGGAGATGTCGGCCACCGTGCCGGCCTGCCCGCCGCGGGCGACCCAGCGCCTGTTGCCGAGCCAGACCGCGACGAAGACGCCGATGATGATGCAGAACGCGTAGCCGCGCAGCGGAACGGGGCCGAGATACAGCACCCCGTGCGACGGGCTGGGAATGTAGGCAAGTTCCATGGCAGGGTCGACGCTACCGTGCCGGACCGGGCCGACGACGGGCAGCCCGGCTACGGCTCCATAACGGGCGGGTGTGCAGGGGTCTCACCCCTGGTCACCCTTTGTCGGCATCCTCCACCATCTGCTTCAGCTTGGCCGGCGTCATCGACTGGTCGGCGTAGATGTTCTTGCCGTTGAACAGCACCGTCGGGGTGCCGCCGAAGTGGCCGTTCTGGAAGGCCTGGTTGGACTTCTCGACCCAGCTGTTGTGCGTGCCGTCCTCGACACAGGTACGGAACGCGGGCGTGTCGAGGCCGTCGACCTTGGCGGCGAGCCCGATGAGCTTGCTGTTCTCGGCGAAGGCGTCGTCCGTCTCCTCCGGCTGGTTCTCGTACAGCACGTCGTGGTACGCGGGAAACTTCCCGGCATCCTGCGCGCAGGCCGCCGCGTTGGCCGCGTTACGGGAGCCGCTGCCGCCCATGTTGCCGTCGATGAGCGTGGCCAGGTGGTACTCGACCCTGAGCTTCCCGGCGTCCGTCAGCTCGTGGATCGTGGGACGGTACGCCGTCTCGAAGGCCTTGCAGGCCGGGCAGCGGAAGTCCTCCCACACGGTGAGCGTGGACTTGGCGCTGTCCTTGCCGACGGGGATCGCGAGCGCGTCCTCGCCCTGCGCCCCCGAGGGCGCCACGACCGGGCCCGCCTTGTCGCTGCTGTCGTCCTTGCCGGAGTTCGCCGCGACGACCCCGATCACCGCCGCCAGACCGAGGACGCAGACGACGCTCGACGCGACGATCAGCGTCCGCCGTCGCCGCTCCACGGCCTTCTGTTTCTCTCGCTCGTCCGCCAGCCGCTCCCTGGCAGTGCGCTTTCCCGCACGATTCTTCTCGCTCACACCCCCAGAACGAACCGGGGAGGCGCATTGCGCCTCCCCGACCCCAGGTCCACCCGTTCGAGTGACCCGGCGATATGTCCCGCTCTGTTGCACCGGTCCCCGGGTTACGCCTGTCGGCGCACACCCTTCGCCAGCTCGCCCGCGAGCTCGCGGACCGCCTCGAAACCGGCCGCGTCGTCCGGCGCGTCCAGCATCCGCTTGACGAAGGCCGAGCCGACGATCACGCCGTCGGCGAAGCCGGCCACCTCGGCGGCCTGCGTGGCGTCGGAGACGCCGAGGCCGACACAGACGGGCAGGCCGGTGCCGGTGGCACGGGTCCGCTCGACCAGGTCCTGGGCCTGCGCGCCCACCGACGCACGGGTGCCGGTGACCCCCATCAGCGAGGCGGCGTAGACGAAGCCGCTGCCCGCCTCGGTGATCTGCGCGAGCCGCGCGTCCTTGCTGCTCGGCGCCACGACGAAGATCGTCGCGAGGCCGTGCTTCTGGGCGTGTTCCCTCCACAGCACCGACTCCTGGACCGGCAGATCGGGCAGGATGCAGCCCGCGCCGCCCGCCTCGGCCAGCTCGGCGGTGAAGCGCTCGACACCGTAGCGGTCGATCGGGTTCCAGTAGGTCATGACGAGGATCGGCTTCCCGGTGGCCTCGAAGGCCTCCCGGACCGTCCGCATGACGTCCGCGATCCGCACCCCGCCGCGCAGGGCGATGTCGTCGGCGGTCTGGATGACCGGGCCGTCGAGGACGGGGTCGCTGTGCGGCAGACCGACCTCGACGACGTCCGCGCCACCGTCGATGACGGCCTTGACGGCCTCGATGCCGCCGTCCACGGTCGGGAACCCGGCCGGGAGGTAGGCGATGAGCGCGGCGCGGCCCTCCGCCTTGGCGTCGGCGAGGGTGTCCGACAGCAACCGCATGTTCCCGCTCACTTGGCGTCCCCCTCGATCTCGGCGGTGTCGGCCGCGTTGGCGGCGACCTCGGCGTCGGTTTCGTACAGGCCGAAGTAGCGGGCGGCCGTGTCCATGTCCTTGTCGCCGCGGCCGGACAGGTTGACGACGATCAGCCCGTCCTTGCCGAGCTCCTTGCCGACCTCCAGGGCCCCGGCCAGCGCGTGCGCGCTCTCGATGGCCGGGATGATGCCCTCGGTGCGCGACAGCAGACGCAGCGCCTGCATGGCCGCGTCGTCGGTGACCGCGCGGTACTCGCCGCGGCCGCTGTCCTTGAGGTAGGAGTGCTCGGGGCCGATGCCCGGGTAGTCCAGACCCGCCGAGATGGAGTACGGCTCGGTGATCTGGCCCTCGTCGTCCTGGAGGACGTAGGAGCGCGAGCCGTGCAGGATGCCGGGCTCGCCCGCGGTGAGGGTCGCCGCGTGCTCGCCGGTCTCGATGCCGTGACCGGCCGGCTCGCAGCCGACGAGCCGGACGCCGGCGTCCGGGATGAAGGCGTGGAAGAGGCCGATGGCGTTGGAGCCGCCGCCGACACAGGCGACCGCCGCGTCGGGGAGGCGGCCGGCGCGCTCCAGGATCTGGCGGCGGGCCTCGACGCCGATGACGCGGTGGAAGTCGCGCACCATCGCCGGGAAGGGGTGCGGTCCGGCGACCGTGCCGAACAGGTAGTGGGTGCGGTCGACGTTGGCGACCCAGTCGCGGAAGGCCTCGTTGATGGCGTCCTTCAGCGTGCGGCTGCCGGACTTCACGGCCACGACCTCGGCGCCCAGCATGCGCATGCGCGCCACGTTGAGTGCCTGGCGCTGCGTGTCGATCTCGCCCATGTAGATGGTGCACTCGAGCCCGAAGAGGGCGCAGGCGGTGGCCGTCGCCACGCCGTGCTGGCCGGCCCCGGTCTCGGCGATCACGCGGGTCTTGCCCATGCGCCGGGTGAGCAGCGCCTGCCCGAGCACGTTGTTGATCTTGTGGGAGCCGGTGTGGTTGAGGTCCTCGCGCTTGAGGAACACGCGCGCGCCGCCGGCGTGCTCGGCGAACCTCGGCACCTCGGTGAGGGAGCTGGGCCGGCCGGTGTAGTGCACGAGCAGGTCGTCGAGCTCGCGGGCGAACTCCGGGTCGTGCTTCGCCTTGTCGTACTCGACGGCGACCTCGTCCACGGCGGCGACGAGGGCCTCCGGGATGAACTTGCCGCCGAACGCGCCGAAGTAGCCTTCAGCGCTGGGGACTTGACCCTCGGGGTCGGGAATGAAGAACTCGCTGGGCATGCGGAAACCTCACGGTGAGTGTGTGTTGGGCACTGGTCGCCGTGGGGGCAGGGATTATCAGTTGACTGCGGGACCTCTGTGACTGGTCGCGCAGTTCCCCGCGCCCCTGACGGGGCGCTGCCATCGCATGCCGTTCACCTGGCCGGGTTCGTCTCCGATGACGTACCGCACGCGCCGGCCGTGCACCCGGCGGGCGGGCGCGCGGCAGCCACGGGGGCGGCAGCCGCGCGCGAGGCGGGCGTACCTGTCCATGGCGGTCGTCGTGAGTGTCATCGGGGTCGATCCTACCGGGAGGTCAGCCGCGGCCGTGCCGGAGTGCGGGGTGCTCGCCCGCCGCCACCAGATCGGCCACCGCCGTCTTCGGGTCGCGGCCCGTCACCAGGGACTCGCCGACCAGGACCGCGTCGGCGCCGGCGTTGGCGTACGCGATGAGGTCGTGCGGGCCCCGGACGCCGGACTCGGCGACGCTGACGACGTGGGACGGGATCTCGGGCGCGATGCGCTCGAAGGTGCCCCGGTCGACCTCGAGGGTCTTCAGGTTGCGCGCGTTGACGCCGATCACCTTGGCGCCCGCGTCGACCGCGCGCTCCACCTCGTCCTCGTCGTGTACCTCGACGAGCGGGGTGAGGCCGATGGAGACGGCTCGCTCGATCAGCGACTCGAGGGCCGACTGCTCGAGGGCGGCCACGATCAGCAGCGCGAGGTCGGCGCCGTACGCGCGGGCCTCCCACAGCTGGTACGAGGTGACGATGAAGTCCTTGCGCAGCACGGGGATGTCGACCCGCGCGCGGACCGCCTCGAGGTCGGCGAGGGAGCCGCCGAAGCGGCGCTGTTCGGTGAGGACGGAGATGACGGCCGCGCCGCCCGCCTCGTAGTCCGCGGCCAGTCCGGCCGGATCGGCGATCGCGGCCAGCGCGCCCTTGGACGGGCTGGAGCGCTTGACCTCGCAGATGACCTTGACGCCGTCGCCCCGGAGCGCGGCCACCCCGTCCTTGGCGGCGGGGGCATTCGCCGCGCGCTCCTTGAGCTCGTCGAGGCTGACGCGCGCCTGCCGCTCCGCGAGGTCGGCACGGACTCCGTCGATGATCTCGTCGAGCACACTCACGCGAGCGGCCCCCTTCCAGCGGTTGAGAGACGGTTGGCAGTTCCAGCGACCACCGGTCACCAGGAGAAAAAAGGTGGTCACTGCGATGGTATCCGGAGGAAGGCGAAGGCCTCACATCCGGTTGACGGCGGTCCCTCCCCCGCCCTCGAACAAGCTTCGCATGCTCGGGCGGGAGGTGCCCCCATACTGGACGTTCACCCGTTGATCAAGGATGCAGCCAGCCACCGTACGGCAGGTTCCGGACAACCGTGAAGACCAGCAGGAACGCGCCCAGCGTCCACAGCTGCGCCGGGCCGGGCTCCATGCGCGCGGGGCGTCCGCGCACCACACGGACCACCCAGACGGTCCACACCACCGCGAAGACCGGGTAGCCGACGACCGCCAGTGCGTTGTCGTGCAGGGCGGTGGCGAAGTCCCCGTGCACGAAGGCGTGCGCGCTGCGCAGGCCCCCGCAGCCCGGGCAGTACAGGCCCGTGATGCGCAGCAGGGGGCAGACCGGGTAGTGGCCGGGCTCGTTGGGGTCGACGGTCCCGACGTACGCGAAGGCCCCGGCGACGGCCGTGAGGATCCCGGCGGGCACCGCGAGTCGTCCGAGCACGGTTCCCGGGGGTGTCCGGGGCGTCCGGGGTGTCACCCGCTGACTGTCGGCGTTCACGCCTCGCATTGTGCCCCGCCGGGGCGTGCCACGCGCGCGTGAGGGGCGGCCGGTGTGCACCGGCC
>NZ_JBHWUW010000015.1:111261-156811 GCF_042737245.1 Streptomyces sp. NPDC060002 | reverse complement strand
CGCCGGGTCCGCCGGGCTCGCCGGGCTCGCCGGGCTCGCCGGGTCCGCCGGGCTCGCCGGGCTCGCCGGGCTCGCCGGGTCCGCCGGGTCCGCCGGGTCCGCCGGGCTCGCCGGGTCCGCCGGGTCCGCCGGGTCCGCCGGGTCCGCCGGGTCTGCCGGGCTCGCCGGGCTCGCCGGGGACGACGGGGACGACGGGCTCGATCCATCGTGCCTGCCAGTCGGCGGGGTCCAGCAGGCCGGTCTCGAACCAGGCCTCGCGTGACCACGCGCTCTCGCCGAGGTCGGTCCAGACCTTGACCCGCCAGGTGATCCGTTCCCCGGAGCCGGGCGGCGGCCCGCCGTACGGCACGTGCGTGCTGTCGGCGGAGCCGACCCGGCCGGAGTCCCAGCCCGCGCTCGTGGCGACGCGGTACGCGAACTGCTCGCGCGAGCCGGGCGGCAGCCACCAGGACAGCCGGGGACGGCGGTTGCCGAGGCCCAGCGGCTGTTCCAGCTCGTCGGCACGCAGAGCGGTGGGAGCGGCGTTCATGCAGGTGACCAAACGTTCGAGGAGGAGTCAGGCCGGGTCGGGAAGCCCGAGGAGGCCGCACACCCGGGAGGCGAACTCCAGGGCTTCGGCGAACACGGTCTCCGGATCGGGCAGCCCGGCCCAGAGATGGTCCGCGTCGTCGACCAGGTGCAGGCTCACCCGGCACCCGTGGGCGCGCAGGGCCGCGGCGAGCTGTTCGCTCTGCCCGCTGGGGACGAACCGGTCGGCGGTGCCGTGCGCGAGCAGGAAGGGCGGGGCGGCGGCGGACACATGGCTCACCGGGCTCGCCGCGGCGGCGCGTTCCGGCGCCGCCGGTACGGGTGCGCCGATGAGCAGCGCCTCCCGCGAGTCCACGGCGTCCGGGGCGCTCACCGCGTCGGGCCGGGACTGGTGCTGCATGGTGCGCAGGTCCGCGGGTCCGTACCAGTCGACGACCCCGGCGACGGTCACGCCCGGACCGGGCTCCGCGACGTCGCCCTCCCACTCGGGCCTGCCGGCGGTCAGCGCGAGCAGGGCCGCGAGATGACCGCCCGCCGACTCGCCCCACAGCACGACCCGTCCGGCGTCGAGCCCCAGCGCGTCGGCGTGCGCGCGCAGCCAGCGCAGCGCGGCCTTGCCGTCGTGCAGCTGGGCCGGGAAGACGGCCTCGCCGCTGAGCCGGTAGTCGAGGGAGGCCACCGCGAAGCCCGCCCGGACGAGACGGTCGAACGGGCCGACCGGCCAGCCGGCGAAGGCCGGGCCGAACTGCTCCCGCCGTCCGGTCCGCCAGCCGCCGCCGTGCAGGAAGACGATCACCGGGGCCGGGCGCTCCGGGTCGTGCGCGGGGCGGTACAGGTCGAGCAGCAGCGGCCGGAATCCGAGCGCCGAGCCGTACTCGACCCCCCGGAGCACCCGGGAGCCCGCGGCGGTGGTCTGCTCCGCCGGGAGGGCGGAAGCGTTCGCCGCCATGTCAGCCGTCCAGGGGACGCAGGTCGAACCGGAACTCCTGCCGGTGCTCGCGGGCGGCCCGGGCCAGCTGCTCGTGGGAGGGGACGTAGGGCGGGTGCGGAAGCTCCGGCGAGTCCGTGCGGGTCCCGGCGTCGCCGAAGAACCGCTCGAAGCCGCCGCTGGACGCGCCCATGATCTTCGTGTCGTCGGCCTCGACCCGGAAGGTGTGCAGACAGCCGGCGGGCACGTATCCGAAGTCGCCGGGCTTCAGGAGCTTTTCGTACGTCTCGCCGTCGCCGTCCTGGATCCACACCCGGGCACGCCCGGACAGCAGATAGAAGGTCTCGTGCACATCGGCGTGGCTGTGGGTGGGGATCGCGTCGCCCTTGGGCGCCGCGTAGGTGAAGAGGCCGAACTGGCCGGCGGTCTCGTCCTCACTGAGCAGAACGGTGATGAGGGCGTCGAACAGATGGGCCCGCTCCCCCTCTCCGGCTTCCAGGAAGAAGGGCACCGGCTTCCCCGGCAGGGGGAGGCGCTTCGCACCGCCGCTCTGGGCGAACTCCGCAGTCATGGGGTCTCCTCGGAAATCTGGTCGGCCCGGCCCGAGGCGGGCAACCCGTCGAGGTGTGTTGCGGGAACGGGCGCCGTACGGACGGGTGCCGTAAGGATGGGTCCGTCGTCACCGCCCCACCAGGCGGAATCCCATTGAATGGCATGCGATCGAAACCTGGACGCCATGCGTTCCTGCTGGCGGAGTGGGTCACACTGCACGGGTGACGAACAATGCGGGCACCTCCCGTGCCGCCGCCCGGGGAAGACGGCCACCGCAGGGCGAGCCGGTGATCGACCGTGCGTTCGCGCTGCTCACCGCCTTCACCGAGGACCGCCGTGCGCTGACCCTCGCCGAGCTCAGCCGCGTCACGGACACCCCGCCGAGCACGACGCTACGCCTGGCCCGGCGGCTCGTGCACTGGGGCGCTCTGGAGCGGGACGCCGACGGCCGCTACGTCGTGGGCCTGCGGCTGTGGGAGGTGGCCTCGCTGGCGCCGCGCGCGCACGGGCTGCGCAGGGTGGCGCTGCCGTACATGGAGGATCTGTACGAGGCGACCCACCAGCACGTCCTGCTGGCCGTACGGGACGGCGCGGACGCGTTGCTCGTCGAGCGGCTGTCGGCGCACACCGCCATCGACGTGCTGTACCGGGTCGGCGGCCGGCTGCCGCTGCACTCCACCGGCGTCGGTCTGGTGCTGCTGGCCCACGCCGGACCCGACTTCCAGGACGAGATCCTCGCGCAGGCCCTGTCGCACGAGCCGGAGGGCGTACCGCTGTCCTCCGCCGCGCTGCGGCGTTCCCTCGCCGAGATCCGCAGCACCGGGGTGGCCGTCGTCAACCGTGCCGAGCCCGTCCCGCTGCACGCCGTGGCGGCACCCGTGCGAGGGGCCGGCGGCGAGGTCGTCGCGGCGCTGTCGGTCGTCGTGCCGGCCGGCCACGCGGAGCCCCGCGTGCTCGCCCCCGCTCTGCGCGCCACGGCCCGGGCCCTGTCCCGCAGCCTCGGCGCCGTCACGGCCCCGCCGGCTCAGACGCAGGGCGGCATCCGCCGGCGGCAGTGAAACCGTGAGCGGATCCCCGTGAGGCGACGTCGTCGCCCCCCGCCCTGGGACCCGGCAGGGGGTGACGGTGGCGGTGCGGCTCGGTCAGGCGGCGCCGGGGGCCGCGTCGCTCTCCGCCGGGTCCCGCAGTGCCGGGATGAACAGGGACACCGCCAGCGCCGCCAGCAGGATCAGCGCTCCGGTCCAGAAGACCCAGGTGTAACCCCCGTCGAGGTAGAAGGCGGTGCCGTTCAGAACCGTGCTGTGCGCGGCGAGGACGGCGAAGCACACGGCGGGGACGACCGTGCCGAAGAAGTTGAAGAGCATCTGCATCAGGCCGCTGCCCTGCCCCTGCTCCTCCACCGAGACCACGCCCAGGACCAGCACGGGAGCGATGGAGACGATGAGGCCGGTGCCGACGTTGGCCAGACACGCCGTCAGCACGAGCTGGGTGGAGCTGGTGTGGAAGAGGCCCATCAGCCCGTATCCCGCCGCGCCCAGCCCCAGTCCGACCGCCCACAGCAGGCGGGCGTCGGCCTTGCGCAGCAGGCGGCCGGCGACGAATCCGGTGCCGAGCATGACCAGGTTCCAGGTCAGACCGACCCGCGCGTTGTGCGTGCTGGTCCAGCCCAGCCCGTCGGAGACCCCGGGGATCCGTGGGTAGAGGGCCAGCAGGATGCCCATGGAGGCCATCGCCAGCGCGGTGGCCTGCCCCACGGCCGCGGCGCCGACGGTCAGCGCGACCGGTCGCCGGCCGAGGACGCGCAGATCGAGGATCGGATGGGCACTGGTGCGCTGGACGAGGACGAAGGCGATGAGCGCCAGCAGTCCGCCGGCCGTCCAGCCGAGGGTCGCACCGCTCGTCCAGCCCCAGCTCTGTCCCTGGCCGACCGCGTACACCACGGCCGTCAGGCCACCGCCGAGCAGCATCCCGCCCAGCCAGTCGAAGCCGTTCTGGAAGTCGTGCCGCGGGGTCTCGGGCACCAGCACGGCCACCAGGACGAACGCCACCGCGGTCGCCGCGGCGATGAACCACAGCGCGGCCCGGTAGCCCCCGGCGTCGATCAGCCAACCGGCGAGCAACGGCCCCACGACGCCCACCAGACCCATGCTGCCGCCGAGGACGGCGCTGGCCTGCCTCACCATCCGGGCGGGGAAGAGGTCACGCACGGCAGGGAAGGACAGGGCGGCGAACGGGGCGTAGCAAGCGGCGATGCCCCGGCCGACCAGCAGCAGCCAGAAGCTGCCCGCCATGGCCGCGATGATGTCGCCGACGACCCCGAGGCCGATCATGGCGAGCATGATCCGCCGCCTCCCGTACCGGTCACCCGCCTTGATGACGAACGGGATGAGCAGGGTCGAGACCATGGTGACGATCAGCGAGAACCAGGCGACCTGGGTGGTGTGGAAGCGTTGCGCGACGTCGGCCGTCGTGTTGGCCGTGACGATGCCGGCCACGGCCAGCAGCTGCGTCGGCCAGATCAGGGCCACCAGCAGGGCCACCAGCCGGGGGTTCCAGCGTTCGGAGGTCCGGGCGGACGATGCCGTGAGCGAGGGGCTTGCAGACGTCGATGTCACGCAGCCGCTCCTTTCGCGAGCCGGGCGGTAAGGGCAGAGCGCTCGGGAGCGGCATGTCCGACACATGACGGTCGGCCCCCACGAGGCGTGCGGCAAGAATGGGCGTCCGCCTCCATGGCCACCAGGCAGATTTCCATTGAATGGCACGCGACCGAAACGTGTCCGCACGCGTGTCCCGCGCCCGGCCGGGTCCGCCGGGCCGGACGCCTTTCCGTCCACGCCCGCGGGTGCGTTGCGGACCGGGGGTGTCCGCAACTGCCGTTACGTTGCCGTACATGACGAAGACGACGTACCCGGCGGGCCCCGTGCTCGGCGCTCGTGCCCTCAACCGCGCCACCCTGGAACGGCAGTTGCTGCTACGGCCGTCGTCGATGTCCGCCGGGGCCGCCGTGGCGCACCTGCTCGGGCTCCAGGCGCAGAACGTCAAGCCGCCGTACTACGCGCTGGCCGCCCGTCTCGACGGCTTCGTCCCCGAGGAGCTGTCGAAGCTGATGGCCGGCCGCGAGGCCGTCCGCATCGTCAGCATGCGTTCGACCATCCATACCCACACCGCCGACGACTGCCTGTCGCTCCGGCCGTTCGTCCAGCCCGCCCGCGACCGTGAGCTGACGTCCTTCCGCAAGGGCCTCACCGGAGTCGACCTCGACCGGCTCGCCGCCCTCGCCCGCGACCTCGTCGAGGCCGAGCCGCGCACCATGAAGCAGCTGCGCGAGGCCCTCTCCGTCGAGTGGCCGGACGCCGCCCCCCAGTCCCTCGCCGTCGCCGCCCGCTGCCGTCTGCCCCTCGTCCAGGTCACCCCGCGCGGACTGTGGGGCGGGAGCGGGCAGGTCGCGCTCACCACCGCGGAGCACTGGCTGGGCCGGCCCGCGCAGCCCGCCCCGACGGCGGACTCCGTGGTCCTGCGCTATCTGGCCGCCTTCGGCCCGGCCTCCGTCAAGGACATGCAGACCTGGGCCGGCCTGACCCGGCTGCGCGACGCCTTCGAACGCCTGCGCCCGCAGCTCCTCACCTTCCTCGACGAGCACGGCGTCGAGCTCTTCGACCTCCCCGACGCGCCGCGCCCCGACCCGCACACCCCGGCCCCGCCCCGCTTCCTCCCCGAGTTCGACAACCTCCTCCTCTCCCACGCCGACCGCACCCGGGTCGTCCCGGCCGAGTACCGGGGGCGCTCCTGGCAGGGCAACCAGGCGTACTGCACCCTGCTCGTCGACGGCTTCCTGGCGGGCGTGTGGAGACGGGAGCAGTACGCCCTGGTCGTCGAGCCCTTCGGCAGCCTCACCGAGGCCCAGCGGCGGGACGTGACCGCCGAGGGCGAGCGGATGCTGGCCACCATGCACCCGGGGCAGCCCCACGACATCCGGTTCGGGACCGTCGTACGGCCGTGACCACCGCGCTCCACCCGGCAGCCGAGAAGCCCCCACCGGCGACCGGTGAGGGCTTGGAGAGGGGGCGCTGCGGGCCGCTCGTGGAGGCTCGCAGCGCCCCCCGGTCTTTCCCTGAGGGGTACTCAGGAGTACTCGGGGACTGCTACGCGGTCACCGGTCAGGAGCTGACCGGCTAGGAGTTGACCTGCGTCGTCACCAGGCTGGAGAAGGTGGTCAGCCGGGTGTAGACACCCGGGTAACCGGCCTCCGCGCAGCCCTCGCCCCAAGAAGTGATCCCTGCCAGGACGCCCCCGATGAGCAGGGGACCGCCGCTGTCGCCCTGGCAGGTGTCTACGCCGCCGGATGTGTATCCGGCGCAAACCATGTCGGTCGCGACGAAGTCGGAACCGTAGGAGCTCTTGCAGCTGGTGTCGGACACGATCGGGACGGTCGCGGTCCGCAGCTGGTTGGAGGAGCTGCCGTTCTCCGAGGTGGTGCCCCAGCCGATGATGCGGGCGGTGGTGCCGGCCGCGTACACGCCGGTCTGGGACGAGGAGACGTACGACGCCGTGGTGTACGGCATCGACGTCGACAGGGTCAGGACGGCCACGTCGTCACCGTTGGTGGCGTCCGTGTAGCTCGGGTTGATCCAGATCTTGCTGACCCGGCTGACCGTGCCGTTGGTGCCGTTGAGGTAGGTGCGCCCACCGACGACGCGCACACTGCTCGTGGTCTCGCCGACCATACAGTGGGCGGCCGTGACCACCTTGGTCGCCGAGACGAGGGTGCCGCCGCAGAACTGGTTCTGCGAGGCGTCCGTGATCTGCATCATGAACGGGTACGACGTGGTCGTGGTCGTCGTGCCGCCGACGATCGGCTGCGGCGCTGCGACAGCGGTGGGGGCGCTGAGCACTGCGGTCGCCGCGGCCGCGGCGGTCGCCGCGAGGACGGCGGCGGTCTTCTTGAACCGGTTGAGCCCGAACATGGATCTCCTCGGTGGGGGATTGCCGGTGGGGGGTCGCGCGGGTGTGGGGGGTTACACGGGGGTCGCGGGACCGACCCCCGTATGCCCGGGCGAGCGGCACATCCCTTAAGCTAGAACCCGGCACCCGCTTCCCCCAATGAGGGAACCCCCTAAGGGAGTTGGGGCAGGGAAAACCCTCGGTCGGCTCAGGGAAGCCACAGACGCCGCCGAGGGGCCGCTCAGAGAACCCGCATCGCGGGGCCCGGCACCCGCCGGGGGTGGGGAGCCCCTGAGGGGCAGTTAACCCGCGGCTTCCTCACTTCGCGTGACGCCCCGCCGCCAGTCGGACGATGTCCACCCGCGAACGGATCCCCAGCTTGCGGTAGACCCGGGTCAGGGTCGCCTCGACCGTCTTGACGCTGATGAACAGGCGCGCGGCGATCTCCCGGTTGGTCGCGCCCTCCATGACGAGCGCGGCGACCTGACGCTCCATCGAGGCGAGTCCCTCCAGCGCCTCGGACGGGGGAGCGCTCTGCTGGGGCACGGCGACCGCCTCGGGCGCGGCCGCCGCGGCCGCCGCGTCCACCTGGCGCAGCCAGGGCAGCGCCCGGCACCGCCGGAACAACCGCGCCGCCTCGTCGTACGACGTCGGACCCGGCCGCCCGGTGCGCAGCATGGCCAGCGCGAACGCCGCCCGTGCCTCCTCCAGGCCGTACCCCAGCTTGGCGAGCCGGTCCTGAACGGACGTCAGCCGGGACAGCGCCGCCTCGTGGTCGCCGCGCGCCGCCCGCACCATCGCCTCCGCCCGGTCCAGCACGGCCAGCACGCTCTCCCGGCCCAGCCTCAGCGCGTGCTCGCGCGTCACGTCGACGACGTCCTGTGCCTCGCCCGGCTCGCCGACCCGGACCAGCGCCTCGGCGAGGTCGCCCTGCCAGCGGCCCCGGGCGGGGTCGGTGATGCCCAGACCCTGCTCCAGTTCCCGCACCCGGCGCAGCGAGCCGACCGCGCCCGCCGCGTCCCCGGCCACCAACTGGGCGTGGCCGAGCGCGGCCAGCGCGCGCGAGACGTACATCTGGTCGCCGTCCTCCTCGGCCTTCCCCGCCGCCTCCCGGGCCAGCGCCAGCGCCCGGTCGACGTCACCGCCGGAGGCCTCGGCGAGGGAGGCCAGCATCGCGGAGGCGCCCAGGCCGATGCCGGAGTCCCGGGCCAGCCGGAGGCTCTCGCGGGCCAGGTCGAGGGCGCGCCCGCAGTGCCCGGAGCGCAATTCGGTCTCGGCGAGGAAGCGCTGGAAGTGCACCTCGCTCTCGACCATGCCGCGCCGGCGCACCTCGCGCAGCAGCGCGGTGATGGTCGACCGGGCCTCGGGCAGCTGATCGCTCATCAGCAGCCAGCGGAACCGCGCCGCCCCGACGCCGTTGTGATGGCACGCCACGTAGGGGTCCTGGGGTTCCCGCAGGGCCCGCTTGATGGTGGTGGGGGCGTTCGGGTGGCCCATCAGGGTCTCGGTCGAGGCCTGGAAGGAGAGCGCCATCAGCTCGGTGCGCCGGTCGTGCCCGCGGGCCGCCAGGTCGGCCGTGTGCGCGGCCTCCTCGCGGGCCTCGGCGAAGTCGCCCTCCACGATCAGCTTGCGCCAGGCCAGCCGGTAGTGGACCAGGGCGAGCAGCCGCGGGTCGTCACCGGCGTCGGCGAGGGCCTGCGGGAAGACGGCGTCGACCTCGCCCAGGGACTGCCCGGCGGCCTCGATCACCACCTCCCAGGCCCGGATCCGCTCGGCGGGCACGGTCGCCCGGGTCAGCACCTCGCGCGCGATGTCCCGGGCGAGGTCCACCTCGCCGGCGGTGATCGCGTCCTCGGCGGCCTGGAGCCGCCGGTCGTCCGGGGCGGGGGCGCCGTCCGGCGGGGTGTGCCGGGCGGCGAGCAGCCCGAGCGAGGCGGCGACCGAGGGGGCGCCCCGGTCGCGGGCGAGCGCGGCGGCCTCGGCGAGCCGGGCGGCGACCTCCGGGTCGGTGCCGGTGGTGGCCAGGGCGAGGTTGCGGGCCCGCTCGATCGGATCGGAGGCGGCGGTGGACAGCGCGGCGTGCGCGGCCCGGCGCTCCTGGGCGGGCGCCTCCGCGTACAGCGCGGCCGAGATCAGCGGATGCGCGAACCGTACGGCCGGCCCCTCGGGTTCCGTCGCCAGCAGCCCGAGCGCCGCGGCCTGCGCCGTCTCGGCCTCGGCGTTCTCGCGGCCGGCCGCGTGCAGCAGGGCCAGCGTGGGGCGGGCGCCGGCGCTGGCCACGAGCAGGGTGCGGCGGGCCTCGTCGGACAGCATGTCGAGGCGGCTGAGGACCAGGGCGCGCAGCGAGGTCGGCACCGGCAGGGGCTCGCCGGGCCGGGGCGGCGTCGGGCTCTCGCCGAGGGCACGGCCCAGTTCCAGGGCGAAGAGCGGGTTCCCGCCGCTGGTGCGGTGGATCTCCCGCATCGTCGAGCGGGGCAGGTCGGTGTAGCCGCGGTGGTCGAGCAGCGCGGAGACCTGGGCGCGGGAGAGGGGGTTGAGCCGGACGGCCAGGGTGTCGGGCGGGGACGCGCGTAGATGACGGTCGTACTCCTGCTCCTCCGTCCGTACCGCGCACAGCAGCTGGACGGGGGTGTCGCCGAGGCGGCGGGCGGCGAAGCCGAGGAGTTCGGCGCTGGCCGAGTCCAGCCACTGCAGATCGTCGGCGACGAGCAGGACGGGACCCGCGGCGGCGAGGGCGCGCAGGGCCGACAGCACGGCCAGACGCAGGGCGAGGCCGTCGCGTTGGAGAGTCGATTCGCCTCGGCCGGTGAGCGCCGACTCCAGGGCCGTGCGCTGGGCGACGGGCAGCTTGTCCGAGATCTCGTCCAGCACGAGGCCGAAGAGGTCGGCCAGAGCCAGGAACGGGAGGTGCGATTCGGACTCGGTCGCCGAGCAGCGCAGGACGGTGCGGGCCGACTCGCCGTAATCCGCGGCCAATGCCCGCAGCACGGTCGACTTTCCTATTCCGGCCGGGCCGTGCAGCAGCACACTGCCGCCCCGCACCAGCTGGTCCCGGGCGGCCGTGAAAAGTTCGTCCCTGCCGATGACCAGGTCGGGGCGGCATCTGGCAGGCTCCTTGAAGTCCCGTCGCACGGTCACCGCTCCCCTCCGAGTGTCGTGTCCGGGCCAAATTCTAGGCAACGTCCCTTTGAAATTCGGAGACACGGCGTGGTGAGGCATATAACAACGGGACGCATAGGGAAATTCATGGAGACGACGAATGAATGGTCACTTGTCGTGAGGGG
Organism: Streptomyces sp. NPDC060002; assembly: GCF_042737245.1. Taxonomy (NCBI): domain Bacteria; kingdom Bacillati; phylum Actinomycetota; class Actinomycetes; order Kitasatosporales; family Streptomycetaceae; genus Streptomyces; species Streptomyces sp. NPDC060002. Next base: position 146,578 of record NZ_JBHWUW010000015.1, on the reverse strand, counting down.
CCTCCCTGGCTTGATGTGATCGCTGCTCCCAGGCATCTTGCACCGCCCGCGCTACGGGCGTGTTGCGCGCCCCGCGTTCAGGGCAGCAGGCCCGCCCGCCGGGCCGCGACCACCGCCTCTCCCCGGGTGCGCGCGCCCAGCCTGCGCATCGCCGACCTCAGATAGCCCTTGACCGTCTCCGGGCGCAGCCCCAGCCGCTCGGCGGCCGCCGCGTTCGTCGCCCCAGCCGCCACCCACGCCAGCACGTCCAGCTCACGCGGGGCCAGGGCGACCGGCTGCCCCGCCGACCGCTCCGGCGGCCTCGAGGTCAGCAGCCCGCAGACCTCGAGGAGCTCGGCGCGCAGGGCCGGGTCGGCGATCCGCGGAGCCAGGGCGCGCAGGGCCGTGTGCGCCTCGCGCACCTGCTCCCAGCCGGCCCCCGCCCCGGCCCCCGTCCCGGCGCCAGGACCGGCGGCCGGACCGGCGGCCGGACCGGGTCCCGTGCCCGTCGTGCCCGGCCGGGCCGCCGTCAGCAGGTCGCGCGCCTCGTCCCCGACCACCAGCGCCTGCTCCACGTCCCGCGCCGCCTGCACCGCCGCGGTCAGCGTGCGGTCGCCCAGCGGCTGGGCCGTGCGCAGGGCGCCGTACAGCACCCCGCGCACCCGGCGCCGTACGACCACCGGGATCGCCACCACCGAGCGCAGGCCCTCCTCGGCGACGGCCGCGTCGTACTCGTGACTGATCTGCCGGGAGAGGGAGTAGTCGGTCACCGCGCACGGGCGGGCCAGTGCCACCGCCTTGCCGCCGAGGCCGTTGCCGGAGGTCACCGCCAGTCCGCGCAGCGCGAGACCGGCCGCGCCGCTGAACTCGCTGATCCGCATCCGCTGCCGCCCCGGCTCCACCAGACCGCCGAAGGCGACCGGCAGCCCCGTCGTGCGCCGCAGCCGCGCCAGCGCACCGCGAATCTCGACCGTTCCGGCCGCGTCTGCCGCCACGTTCTCGCCCTTTCCGCGCGGCTTGGTGCCGCACACCCCCGTCCGGGGGTAGTGAGACCTGCATCACGGATTACACGATGGCAGAGAGCCGCCCGGCAATGGTCCGGCACCACGGGAGTGCGCCGCAGGGGCTGAGAGCGCCCCGAGGCGGACGACCGGGCAAGCCAAGAAAGCACGGAGGACAGATGACGACGGCGACGGCGACGGCGACGGAGCGTTTCCGCAGGGCCCGCGACTTCCTGCTGGAACACCGCGAGGACTACACAACCGCTTACGAGCGTTTCGAGTGGCCCCGCCCGGAGCGCTTCAACTGGGCCCTCGACTGGTTCGACGTCATCGCCGAGGACAACGGGCGCACCGCCCTGCACATCGTGGAAGAAGACGGTTCCGAAACCCGTCTCAGCTTCGCCGAACTGTCGGAGCGTTCCGACCGGGTCGCGAACTGGCTGCGCGGGCAGGGCGTCGCCGCCGAGGACCGGATCCTCGTCATGCTCGGCAACCAGGCCGAACTGTGGGAGACCGCGCTGGCCGCGATGAAGCTGCGCGCCGTCGTCGTCCCGGCCACACCGCTGCTCGGCCCCGCCGACCTCGCCGACCGCGTCGACCGCGGCCGCATCCGGCACGTCCTCGTGCGCACCGAGGACACCGGCAAGTTCGACGAGGTGCCCGGCGACTACCGGCGCCTCGCGGTCGGCGGCGCACCCGGGGGCTGGCAGTCGTTCGAGGACGCCTACGCCGCCCCGGCCGGCTTCACGCCCGACGGCCCCACCCTCGCCGACGACCCGCTGATGCTCTACTTCACCTCCGGCACGACCGCCCGCCCCAAGCTGGTGGAGCACACCCACACCTCGTATCCGATCGGACATCTGTCGACGATGTACTGGATCGGGCTCCGGCCCGGTGATGTGCACCTCAACATCTCCTCGCCCGGCTGGGCCAAGCACGCCTGGTCCAACCTCTTCGCCCCGTGGAACGCCGAAGCAACCGTTTTCATCCACAACTACACCCGCTTCGACCCGGCCCGGCTGATGACCGAGATGGACCGGGCCGGGGTGACGACGTTCTGCGCCCCGCCCACCGTCTGGCGCATGCTCATCCAGGCCGACCTCACCCAGCTGCGCACCCCGCCCCGTGAGGCGGTGGCCGCGGGCGAGCCGCTCAATCCCGAGGTCATCGAGCAGGTGCGGCGCGCCTGGGGAGTGACCGTCCGGGACGGCTTCGGGCAGACCGAGACGGCCGTGCAGATCGCCAACAGCCCCGGCCAGGAACTGAAGACCGGCTCGATGGGCCGGCCGAGCCCCGGCTACCGGGTGGAGCTCCTCGACCCGGTGTCGGGCGCGCCGGGTGCGGAGGAGGGCGAGATCGCGCTGGACCTGACGGCCCGGCCGGTCGGCCTGATGACCGGCTACCACGGCGACCCCGACCGGACGGCGGAGGCGATGGCCGGCGGCCACTACCGCACCGGCGACATCGGCAGCCGTGACGAGAACGGTTACATCACCTATGTCGGCCGGGCCGACGACGTCTTCAAGGCCTCCGACTACAAGATCAGCCCCTTCGAGCTGGAGAGCGCGCTGCTGGAGCACGAGGCGGTCGCCGAGGCGGCCGTCGTCCCCGCCCCGGACCCACTGCGCCTCGCCGTGCCCAAGGCGTACGTCGTGCTCGCCGAGGGCTGGGAGCCGGGCCCAGACACCGCGAAGGTGCTGTTCGAGCACTCCCGCGAGGTCCTCGCCCCCTACAAGCGCGTCCGCCGCCTGGAGTTCGCCCCGCTGCCCAAGACGGTGAGCGGCAAGATCCGCCGGATCGAGCTGCGGGAGGCGACCGAGGCGGGCTCGCCCGACGAGTACCGCGAGGAGGACTTCCGGTGAGCGAGACGTCGTACGCGCACGGGACGAGCGCGACCGCGCTGCTCGGGGACACCGTCGGCGCCGACCTGGACCGGACCGCGAGGCGTTGGCCGGACCGCGAGGCGCTGGTCGACGTGGTGTCCGGGCGGCGCTGGACGTACCGCCAATTCGTCGAGGACGTCGACCGGCTGGCGTACGCGCTGCTCGCGAGCGGCGTCGCCAAAGGCGACCGGGTGGGCATCTGGGCGGTCAACTGCGCCGAGTGGGTGCTCGTCCAGTACGCCACCGCCCGCATCGGCGCGATCATGGTGAACATCAACCCGGCGTACCGCACGCACGAGGTCGAGTACGTCCTGCAACAGGCCGGGATCTCCGTGCTGTTCGCCTCGCTCAACCACCGGACGAGCGACTACCGGGCGATGGTCGAGCAGGTACGCGGAAGATGCCCGCAACTGCGGGAGACCGTTTACTTCGGGGATCCGAGCTGGGACGCCCTGCTGCGGCGCGGAACGCCCGACCTCCACGAGGACCTCCGCACCCGCCGAAACGAGTTGTCCTGCGACGACCCGGTCAACATCCAGTACACCTCGGGCACCACGGGCTTCCCCAAGGGAGCCACCCTGTCCCACCACAACATTCTCAACAACGGTTACTTCGTGGGCGAGTCGATCGCCTACAGCGAGCAGGACCGGATCTGCGTCCCGGTGCCCTTCTACCATTGTTTCGGCATGGTGATGGGAAACCTCGCGGCCACCTCGCACGGCGCCTGCATCGTCGTCCCGGCCCCGTCCTTCGACCCGAAGGCCACGCTGGAGGCGGTCCAGCAGGAGCGGTGCACCTCCCTGTACGGCGTCCCGACCATGTTCATCGCGGAGTTGAACCTGCCCGACTTCGCGACCTACGACCTCTCCTCCCTGCGCACCGGCATCATGGCGGGCTCACCCTGCCCGGTCGAGGTGATGAAACGGGTGGTCGCCGAGATGAACATGGCGGAGGTGTCGATCTGTTACGGCATGACCGAGACCTCGCCCGTCTCCACCCAGACCCGCCGCGAGGACGATCTGGAGCACCGCACCGGCACCGTGGGCAGGGTCCTGCCGCACATCGAGGTGAAGGTCGTGGACCCGGTGGACGGGGTGACCCGGCCGCGCGGAGTCGCGGGCGAGCTGTGCACCCGCGGCTACAGCGTGATGCTCGGTTACTGGAACGAGCCCGAGAAGACCGCCGAGTCGATCGACGCGGGACGCTGGATGCACACCGGGGACCTGGCGGTGATGCGTGAAGACGGTTACGTCGAGATCGTCGGCCGGATCAAGGACATGATCATCCGGGGCGGGGAGAACATCTATCCGCGCGAGATCGAGGAGTTCCTCTACGGCCACCCGAGGATCCGGGACGTCCAGGTCGTCGGCGTCCCGCACGAGAGGTACGGCGAGGAGGTCCTCGCCTGTGTGATCCCGGCCGACGCGGCGGACCCGCTGTCGCTGGAGGAGTTGCGCGCCCACTGCGAGGGCCGGCTGGCGCACTACAAGATCCCGAGCAGGCTCCGGATCATGGAGGCCTTCCCGATGACCGTCTCGGGGAAGGTACGCAAGATCGAACTGCGTGAGGGGTACGCCCCTTAGCGGTGGCCGTCGCCCGTGGCCCGTGGCCCGTGGCCCGTCGCCTGTCGCCTGTCGCCTGTCGCCTGTCGCCTGTCGCCCGTCGCCCGTGGCCTGTCGTCCGTCGCCCGTAGCCTGTCGTCCGTCGTCCGTGGCCCGTCGTCCGTCGTCCGTCGCTTCAGGCGCCCCCGGCGTCGAGGGCGTCGGCCATCGAATTGACCGGCTGCGGGGTGCCCGTGAGGTCCAGGACGAAGAGCGGGACGCACAGTTGGTCGGCGCGGGCCCGGGCGTCCTCGGCGTACCCGGCGAGGGAGAAGTAGACACAGTCCGCGGATTCCGTCATGGCCGTCAGCCACAGACACTCCACGTCCCGCAGTGAGGCCGGGCGCACGCTGGGGTCCACCTGGGCCACCAGCCCGCGGGCGGCGAGGCCGATGCCGGAGGTGGGCCGCTGATCGGCCCGCCGGATGTCCCCGTGCCCGAGCCAGGTCAGATAGAGCGCTGCGGCGGTGACCGCGTCGCGGGCGGTACGGATGGCGAGCGGCCGGAAGACACGCCGTTGCGCTGCGGGTGCGGGTGCGGGTGCGGGTGCGGGTGTGGGTTCGAGTGGCGGTGCCGGTGCCGGTGGGGATGGCGGCGGAGGTGTCGACGGTGGCATCGGCGCCGTCGGTTCGGGCCCCGCCCCGGGTTTGGGCCTCGGCCCCGCTCCCGGCTCTGGCCCGGGCCCCGCTCCCGGCTCTGGCCCGGGCACCGCTCCAGGTTCGGGCCTCGGCTCTGGCCCGCGCCCCGCTCCAGGCTCTGGCCCCGCCCCCGGTTCGGGCCTAGGCAATGCCCCGGGCGCCGATCCCGGCCCCGATCCCGGCTCTGGCCCGGGCGCCGATCCCGGCCCCGCTCCCGGCTCTGGCCCGGGCGCCGCTCCCGGTTCGGGCCTCGGCTCTGGCCCGGGCGCCGCTTCCGGTTCGGGCCTCGGCCCCGCCTCGGGCCGCGCCCCCGGCTCCGCATCAGGCCCCGCTCCCTCCCCCGGCTCGGGCTCCGGCTCGGGGGGCGGGTCGGTGACCGGGATCCGTATCACCGCTCCGCAGGCGCAGCCCAGTTCAGGGTGCGGCCACTGGTGGCGACGGTGGCAGGCGGGGCACCGCAGGGCGACCCACTCGTCGTCCCACGCCCGGTGCACGACGGTCGTCGGCGTCGTCCGCCGGTCGAGCACAGGCGTGACGGGAGCACCGCACGCGCACGGGTAGCACGGTGCGGTGTACAGGCGCTCGCGTCGGCAGGCCGGGCAGCGCACCGTCACGCTCTCGGACATGGCCCCATCGTCCTCCTCGGGCCCCCGCTTGTCCGTCTCTTGACGACCTTCGCGTGCCCACTTACATTACTTCCAGATAGCAGAAAACGTTTTCCGCATTACGGAAGCATGCGGATGCTCGAAACCGATGGAAGGGCTCACCGCGGGGCGCGACGGGAGAGCGAATCCGACAGCTGAAGCAGCTGAAGCAGTCGAAGCAGGAGTAGCCCATGGCTCGTATGACCGCTGCCCGCGCGGCAGTCGAGATCCTCAAGCGCGAGGGCGTCACCAGCGCGTTCGGTGTCCCCGGCGCGGCGATCAACCCCTTCTACGCGGCGCTCGAGGCCTCCGGCGGCATCAACCACACCCTCGCCCGTCACGTCGAGGGCGCCTCGCACATGGCCGAGGGCTACACCCGTACCCGTCCGGGCAACATCGGGGTCTGCGTCGGCACCTCCGGGCCGGCCGGCACCGACATGATCACCGGGCTGTACTCCGCCATCGGCGACTCCGTCCCGATCCTGTGCATCACGGGCCAGGCCCCGACCGCCGTGATCCACAAGGAGGACTTCCAGGCCGTCGACATCGCCTCCATCGCCAAGCCGGTGACCAAGATGGCGGTCACCGTCCTGGAGGCGGCCCAGGTCCCCGGCGTCTTCCAGCAGGCCTTCCACCTCATGCGCTCCGGCCGGCCGGGCCCGGTCCTGATCGACCTGCCGGTCGACGTCCAGCAGGCGGAGATCGAGTTCGACGTGGACACGTACGAACCGCTGGCCGTCTACAAGCCGGCCGCGACCCGTGCGCAGATCGCGAAGGCGCTCTCCATGCTGAACGCGTCCGAGCGGCCGCTGATCGTCGCGGGCGGCGGTGTCATCACGGCCGACGCCACTGAACTCCTGCTGGAATTCGCCGAGTTGACGGGCACTCCGGTCATTCCGACGCTGATGGGCTGGGGTGCGATCCCGGACGACCACGAGCTGAACGCCGGCATGGTCGGCCTCCAGACCTCGCACCGCTACGGCAACGCGACGTTCCTGGAGTCCGACTTCGTCCTCGGTATCGGCAACCGCTGGGCCAACCGTCACACCGGCCGCATCGACGTCTACACGGCCGGCCGCACCTTCGTCCACGTCGACGTCGAGCCCACCCAGATCGGCAGGATCTTCGCTCCGGACTACGGGATCGCCTCGGACGCGAAGGCGGCTCTGGAGCTCTTCGTCGAGGCGGCGAGGGAGTCGAGGACGGCGGGCACGCTTCCCGACCGTGCCGCGTGGGCGGCCGCCGCGCAGGAGAAGAAGGCGACCCTCCAGCGCCGTACGCACTTCGACGACATCCCGATCAAACCGCAGCGTGTCTACGAGGAGATGAACAAGGCCTTCGGCCCGGAGACCCGGTACGTCACCACCATCGGTCTCTCACAGATCGCCGGCGCCCAGATGCTGCACGTCTACCGGCCGCGCCACTGGATCAACTGCGGCCAGGCGGGACCCCTCGGCTGGACGATCCCCGCGGCGCTGGGCGTGGCGAAGGCCGACCCGGAGGCGCAGGTCGTCGCCCTCTCCGGGGACTACGACTTCCAGTTCATGATCGAGGAGTTGGCGGTCGGCGCGCAGCACAAGATCCCGTACGTCCATGTCCTGGTCAACAACTCCTACCTGGGGCTGATCCGTCAGGCGCAGCGGGCGTTCGACATCGACTTCCAGGTCAAGCTGGAGTTCGAGAACATCAACTCGCCCGAGCTGGGCGTCTACGGCGTCGATCACGTCAAGGTGGCCGAGGGCCTCGGCTGCAAGGCGATCCGGGTGACGGACCCCGCAGAGTTGGCGGCCGCCTTCGAGCAGGCCAGGAAGCTGGCCGCCGAGTTCCAGGTGCCGGTCGTGGTGGAGGCGATCCTGGAGCGCGTCACCAACATCTCGATGAGCGGCACCAACGACATCGGCAACGTGGTGGAGTTCGAGGAACTCGCCACCGAACCGGAGCATGCGCCGACATCGATCAGGACGCTGAAGGTCTGAGACTGAACGGCTGACGCCGAGGGGCTGCTGCCGAGGGGCTGCTGCCGAAAGTCTGCTGCCGAAGGGCTGACGACGAAGGGCTGACGACGAAGGGCTGATGCCGAGGGTCTGCTGCCGAAGGTCTGACGAGCCTCGTCGTCGCGAAGGGGCGGCGCATCCGGGGGATGGGCCGCCCTTTTCCGTATGCGTTTTCCGAAAGCGTCGCCGTGCGTAGGTCCAGCAGGCGTTTTCTGAGCCTGTTTCTGAGGGGGGGAGGGGGGCTCAGTCCGAGCCGCCCCCGCCCCCGCACCCGCTGCCACCCCCGCAGGAGTACATCGCGCCCCCTGTGCCGCCGCCCCGCGGTGAGCGTCGGTGGAATCCCTTGTCCGCCACCTCGGCCCGGGCGATCAGGCCCGCCCTCAGGGCGAAGCGCGCCGCCACAACACTCAGGGCGGACTCGCCGTACAGGGCCACCGTCATCAGGATGTCGTCCGTCGCCGGCCCTTTCCTGTCGGCCGGCAGGGGATGCCCGTCCCGCAGGGCGCGCAGCGCGCGTCGGGCCGCACGGGTCCGGCGCGGGGGAACCGCTCCTCGGTTCGGTCTGTTCCTCGGCCTGCCCTCGGTCTACTCGTCGTGCCGCCGCCCGTGCTCCTGCGACAGTCCCGGCCAGTCGTCGGGCCCGCCGCCCTGCCACTCGATGAGGTCGCTCTCCTCCACCTCGATCCGGTCCAGGTCGGCCAGGCGCAGGATCTCGACGACGTCGTCGAGATGCGAGGCGACTCCGAGCGCGGCGTCACCCGAGGTGACCCGCCGGGACCCGTCCAGCGCCGGAGGGTGGACCACGATGTGCGGATATTGCGGCGAATCGTTCATGTTCGCATTCATATCCAGACCGACGCCCTGTCCGTAGGGCAACGCGCAGTGCTCCCTCGTCGGTCCTGCTGACGGGGGAGCGCTGGGGGGCACGGGTGGCCGTCCGACGGCGCGAGGCTGGGCGCGACAGGGCGTTCGCGCCGCCGGACGGAGCTCTCGGGAGTGGGGCGGGGTGGGGTGTGGCCGAGGTGGGGGCAGGGACCGCGGCGGGTTGCGACGGAGCCGGGAGCGGGCTTCCCTCAGGTCGAGAAGCGGGCCCCGTTCCTTCACCACCGCACTGGCTCGCATGCCGCCGCGGCCCTCGCCCTGCCCGCGCCCGTACCCGGCGGCCACCCCTCATCCGGGTCGCACGGTACGGCCGCGGGCCGCGCGCACGAAGTCATGACCTCCCGTCAGATCCCGTACGCGAGACTGGTGTTCAGTTGTCGCCGGGGCGGCGCGCACGGGGCGTCGACCGGTTGCCGGCAGTGGTTTCCGGGCGGCGCCGCCGCCTGGGCGCGACAGGACAGATGTCAGCGGCGGCGCCGCCCGGAAGTCTCAGAGTCGCGCGCCGGACAGGCGCTCCACGGCCCGCAGCAGCGCCGAGTGGTCGAGTCCGCCGTCGCCCTGCGCGCGCAGGCTCGCGACCAGTTGGGCGACCACCGCGCCGACGGGCAGGGCCGCGCCGACGTTGCGGGCGGCGTCCGTGACGATGCCCATGTCCTTGTGGTGCAGGTCGATCCGGAAGCCCGGCTCGAAGTCGCGGGTGAGGAAGTTGTCCTTCTTGCGGGCCAGCACGGTCGAGCCGGCGAGCCCGCCGCCCAGGACGTCCAGCGCCGCCTTCAGGTCCACGCCCGACTTCTCCAGGAAGACCACGGCCTCGGCGCACGCCTGGATGTTCACGGCGACGATCAGCTGGTTGGCGGCCTTCACGGTCTGGCCCGAGCCGTGCGGACCGCACAGCACGATGGTCCTGCCGAGCGCCTCGAAGACGGGCTTCGCCTCGTCGAAGTCGGCCTGTTCGCCGCCCACCATGACGGACAGCACGGCCTCGACGGCGCCGGCCTCACCGCCGGACACCGGGGCGTCGAGCACCCGGATGCCCTTGTCCTTCGCCGCCCGGGCCAGGCCGATCGAGGTCTGCGGGGTGATCGAGGACATGTCGATCAGGAGTGCCCCGGACCGCGCGTTCTCCAGGACGCCCTCGGGGCCGTAGGCGATGGCCTCGACCTGCGGGGAGGCGGGCACCATCGTGATCACGACGTCGGCGTCACGGACGGCCTCGGCGACGGACCCCGCGGCGCTGCCGCCGGCGGCGGTCAGCCGGTCCAGCTTGTCCTGCTCCAGGGTGAAGCCGGTGACGTCGTAACCCGCCTTGACGAGGTTCTCGGACATGGGCGAGCCCATGATGCCGAGACCTATCCAGGCGATCTTGGGAAGCGCGGGAAGCGCGGGAAGTGCCTTGCTCATCGGGGGTGCCTCTCGGTGCGGGGAATCAGCGGGGCAGCCAGTCGAAGGCCTCGGCGCTCGGGCGGTCGCCCGGCTTGTACTCGAGGCCGACCCAGCCGTCGTATCCGGCCTTCCGCAGCCGGTCGAGGAGGTCCTCGAGGGGCAGCGAGCCGGTGCCCGGCGCGCCACGGCCCGGGTTGTCGGCGATCTGTACATGGCCGGTCCTCGAGGCGTACCGCTCGATCACCGACGGCAGGTCCTCGCCGTTCATCGACAGGTGGTACAGGTCCATCAGGAACTTGGCGTTGCCGAGCCCCGTCGCCTCGTTGACCTTGTCGACGATCCCGATCGCGGCCGGCGCGCTCGCCAGCGGGTAGCGGGGCGACTCGGGCCGGTTCAGCGCCTCGACCAGCAGGATCGCGCCGATCCGGTGCGCGGCCCGGGCCGCGAGGGCCAGGTTCTCCAGCGCGAGCGCGTCCTGCTCGGCCGGGTCCACGCCGTCGAGGCGGTTGCCGTACAGCGCGTTGAGCGCGCCGCAGCCCAGGGACTGCGCGAAGCCGGCGGCCACGTCGATGTTGGCGCGGAACCGCTCCGACTCCTCGCCGGGCAGCGACAGGGCGCCACGGTCGGGGCCCGGGAGCCGGCCGGCGTAGAAGTTGAGGCCCGTGAGCTGTACGCCCGCGTCCTCGATCGCCTTCCGCAGGGCGTCCAGCTCGGACGGCTCGGGGGCGGGGGAGTCGATCCAGGGCCACCACAGCTCGACCGCGGTGAAGCCGGCCGCGGCGGCGGCCGCGGGGCGCTCCAGGAGCGGGAGTTCCGTGAAGAGGATCGACAGGTTGACGTTGAAGCGCCGGTCTTCGAATCCCATGGGGCTTCCGCGCTCCCTTCCGTGTCGAGTATTTCCGTATTGCGGAAGTTGTTTTCTGCTTAATGGAAGATTGCCGTTCGGTCGGGCGGATTGTCAAGGGGATGGGGGAGCGTCGGAGCCCGGCCGAGGTGGAATCCCGACTCCCGCGTGATCGTCCGTCCGGTCCGTTAGGGTCGGGGTCCGGGCGCCGACGGTCCGGTCCCGTCGAGAGAGGTGTGGGGCGCGATGCGACTGAAAGTGGAGTTCACCACCGAGCCCTTCGACCTCGACGAGGCGCCCGCGCACGCGCTGGTCGCCCGTGAGGTGATCGAGGCGGCCGACCTGGACACGGTGGATGTCGGGCCGTTCGGCAACACCGCGGAGGGTGCCTCCGAGGCCGTGCTCGCCGCCGTGGACGCCCTGCTGCGCAAGTCCCTCGGCGCGGGCGCCACCCGTATCTCGCTCCAGGTCAACGTCATCGGGGACGCGGACCGGGACGCGGACGGCGATGTCGTCGGGGAGGGCGTGTGAGCACCTCGGGTGACGAGGCCTTCATCGCGGCCGTGAAGCCGCTGGTCGACGCGATGGGCGGGGAGATGCTCCCGCCGGACGAGGCCGGCGTCGACGACGTCGTCCTGGCCTGGGAGGGCGTCGACGCCGTCGCCGTACGCCTGCCTCAGCTCGCCGACTCCCTCGATCACATCCTCGCCGCCATGGAGCGCAGGAAAGGCAGACCGCTCCCCGACCTGGACCGCAAGGCCAAGCAGGAGGTCGTACGGATACTCGAGGCGCGTGGCGCCTTCTCCGTACGGCACGGCGTGGAGACCGTGGCGAGCGCGCTCGGGGTGAGCCGCTTCACGGTCTACAACTACCTCAACCGGGAGAAAGAGGCATGAGCGGTCTCCCGGGGAGGCTCTCGCGGGGTTGAGTGGCCGACGGGTTTCGTTACCCGGAATTTTCAACAAAGTGTTGACGTGATGTCGCGGAGAGGCGTTAGCTGGCCGCAGCCCGCTCAAGCACGAAGGCCGTCCCGCGGCCACGGAGGCTGCCGTGACTTCGACTTCCCCACCCCCGGGCCTGGCTCGGTTCAACGACCTCACGGAGTCCGTGGCCCGTGCCGCGCTCCACGAGGCGTGCGCCTCCACGGCGTGGGTCACCCGACTGCTCGCGGCCCGCCCCTATGCCGCCGCCGCCGACCTGTACGCCGCCGCCGACGCCGCCATGGCCGGCCTGACCGCCACGGACCTGGCGGAGGCGATGGCCGGGCATCCGCCGATCGGCCGCCCGAAGCCCGGCGACCCGACCTCGGCCCGCGAACAGCGCGGCATGGCCGGCGCCTCCGACGAGCTCAAGGCCGAGCTGCTCGAACTGAACCTGGCCTACCAGGACAAGTTCGGCCATGTGTTCCTGATCTGCGCCACCGGTCGCACCGGCGAGCAGATGCGGGACGCGGTCAAGGAGCGGATCGGCAACGCGCCGGAGCGGGAACGGGAGATCGTCCGCCTCGAACTGGGCAAGATCAACCGTATCCGCCTCGCCCGACTCGTCGAAGAGGACTGACGCACCCCATGAGCACCAGCGGCACCGCATCGGTGTCCACCCACATCCTGGACACCTCCGTCGGCCGACCCGCCGCGGGAGTCGCCGTCCACCTCTCCGCCCGCTCGGGCCGCGATGCCCGGCACGGGCAAGGGGGAGACTGGCGGGCGCTCGGGGGTTCCGCGACCGACGCGGACGGCCGCTGCAAGGACCTGCCGGCGCTGCCGGAGGGGACCACCCAGGTACGGCTCGACTTCGCCGTGGAGGCGTATTTCGAGCGATCCGAGAAGAAGCAAGCCGATGCGCAGCAGGACGCCCCCGCGAATCGGGACAGCGGTGCCACCCCCGCGTTCTTCCCGGAGGTGGCGATCACCTTCGCCGTCGAGCCGGGCGAGCACTACCACGTACCGCTGCTGCTCAACCCGTTCGGCTACTCCGTTTACCGAGGGAGCTAGCTAGATGACTGACCATTCCCACCCGGCCCGCCCTGTGTTCCTGGGACAGAACCAGTACGGCAAGGCCGAGAACCGCGTCGTGAAGATCACGCGGGACGGCGCCACCCACCACATCAAGGACCTCAACGTGTCCGTGTCGCTGAGCGGCGACATGGACGAGGTCCACTACTCCGGCTCGAACGCGAACGTCCTGCCGACCGACACCACCAAGAACACGGTCTACGCGTTCGCCAAGGAGCACGGCATCGAGTCCGCCGAGCAGTTCGGCATCCACCTCGCCCGCCACTTCGTGACCTCGCAGGAACCGATCAGGACCGCGCGGATCCGGATCGAGGAGTACACCTGGGAGCGGATCGAGACGCCCGGCGAGGACGAGCACTCCTTCGTCCGCAAGGGCCAGGAGACCCGCCTCGCCCAGATCACCTACGACGGCTCCTCCTGGGAGGTCGTCTCCGGGCTCAAGGACCTGACCGTCATGAACTCGACGAACTCCGAGTTCTGGGGTTACGTCAAGGACAAGTACACGACCCTGCCCGAGGCGCACGACCGCATCCTGGCGACCGAGGTGTCCAGCCGCTGGCGCTTCAACTGGTCCGACGACGACCAGCAGGCGCCGGACTGGGAGGAGTCGTACGACCAGGTCAAGAAGCACATGCTGCTGGCCTTCGCGCAGACGTACTCGCTCTCCCTCCAGCAGACCCTGTACGCCATGGGCGCGCGGATCATCGATCACCGCGGCGAGATCGACGAGGTCCGCTTCTCGCTCCCCAACAAGCACCACTTCCTGGTGGACCTGAAGCCGTTCGGACTGAAGAACGACACCGCCGACGGAGCCGTCTACCTCGCCGCCGACCGTCCCTACGGCCTGATCGAGGCGACCGTTCTGCGGGACGGCTGCGAGGCGAGGATCCCGGTGGACCTCACCAACCTCTGAGCCGCCCCCTTCTGAGCCGCCCCCTTCTGAGCCGTCCCCTTTTTTCGGCACCCGTGGCCGGCGAGCCCGCGCCTCACCGGCCACGGCACTCAAACTCCCAGGGTCCTGCCGTGCCCTCTCCACCAGAGTCCACTGAGTGAAAAGGACGAAACCATGGCAGCAGACCGGCGCACCGTCATCGAGAACTGTTCGATCGCGACCGTCGACGCCCAGGACACCGAGTACGCGAACGGTCACGTCGTCCTCGCCGGCAACCGGATCGAGTCGCTCGGCCCGGGCAGGGCCCCGGACGGCCTGGAGAACGTCGAGCGCCGCATCGACGCCACCGGGCACCTGGTCACCCCGGGCCTGGTCAACACCCACCACCACTTCTACCAGTGGATCACCCGGGGCCTGGCGACCGACCACAACCTCTTCGACTGGCTCGTCGCCCTCTACCCCACCTGGGCGCGCATCGACGAGCAGATGGTGCGCGCGGCCGCCCAGGGCTCCCTCGCGATGATGGCCCGCGGCGGCGTCACCACCGCCATGGACCACCACTACGTCTTCCCGAAGGGCTCCGGCGACCTCTCCGGCGCGATCATCGGCGCCGCCCGTGACATGGGCGTCCGCTTCACCCTCGCCCGCGGTTCCATGGACCGCAGCGAGAAGGACGGCGGCCTGCCCCCGGACTTCGCCGTCGAGACCCTGGAGGGCGCCCTCGCCGCCACCGAGGAGACCGTCCGGCAGCACCATGACGCCTCCTTCGACGCGATGACCCAGGTCGCCGTCGCTCCCTGCTCGCCCTTCTCCGTCTCCACCGAACTGATGCGCCAAGGAGCCGAGTCGGCCCGCCGGCTCGGCGTGCGCCTGCACACCCACGGCTCGGAGACGGTCGAGGAGGAGAAGTTCTGCCACGAGTTGTTCGGCATGGGCCCGACCGACTACTTCGAGTCCACCGGCTGGCTCGGTGAGGACGTGTGGATGGCGCACTGCGTCCACATGAACGACTCCGACATCGACGCCTTCGCCCGGACGGGGACGGGCGTCGCCCACTGTCCGTCGTCCAACGCCCGGCTGGCGGCGGGCATCGCCCGGGTCCCCGACATGCTGAGGGCGGGCGTTCCGGTCGGCCTCGGCGTCGACGGCACGGCCTCCAACGAGTCCGGCGAACTCCACACCGAGCTGCGCAACGCCCTGCTCATCAACCGCCTCGGCGCCCATCGCGAGGCAGCTCTGAACGCCCGTCAGGCGTTGCGCCTCGGCACGTACGGCGGCGCCCGGGTCCTGGGCCGCGCCGCGCAGATCGGCTCCCTGGAGCCCGGCAAGCTGGCCGACCTGGTGCTGTGGAAGCTGGACACCCTCGCCCACGCCTCCATCGCCGACCCGGTGACCGCCCTGGTCCTCGGCGCCGCCGCACCCGTCACCGCCTCCTTCGTGAACGGCCGTCAGATCGTCGGAGACGGACGTCTGCTGCACGCCGACGAGGACGCGATCGCCCGCTCGACGCGGGACGAGGCGCGGCGGCTGGCCCGCATCGCCGCGCAGGGCTGAACACGCCCGCCCCGTAAGGGACTCGGTCCCCACGGGCACTGAACTCCGGTCGAGGGGGACGGCCCTCGACCGGTAGCCGTGGCCGGGGCGCGCGCGGACGCGCGTGCCCCGGAACGGTTCCCCCGCCGTCCCCGTTGCCAGATGGCTTTCGTTTCCAGGTACCTCTCGTCCTCAGGTGCCTCCCGTTTCCAGGTACTTCCAGCACCGCCGCACCACCTCCCTGACACCCGCGTCAGAGCCGACGTGTACCCGACCGGAGGAGAGCCGCCGTGTCCCCGCATGCAGTCGACCACCCCGTCGACGAGAAACTCCCCGCCCCGAGAATGGCGACGAGCGGCCTCCAGCACGTGGCCGCCATGTACGCGGGAGTCGTCGCCCCGCCCCTGATCGTCGGCGCGGCCGCAGGCCTCACCGGCACCGAACTCACCTTCCTCACGGGCGCCTGCCTGTTCACGGCCGGCCTCGCCACCTTCCTCCAGACGCTGGGCGTCTGGAAGATCGGCGCACGCCTTCCCTTCGTCAACGGTGTCACCTTCGCCGGGGTAGCCCCCATGACGGCGATCGTGGCCGCCACCGACGACAAGCGGGACGCCCTGCCCGTCATCTTCGGCGCGGTGATCGTCGCCGGCCTGCTGGGCTTTCTGGCCGCGCCCGTCTTCTGCAAGGCGGTCCGCTTCTTTCCGCCGGTCGTCACCGGGACGGTCATCACCCTGATCGGCGTCTCCCTGCTCCCCGTCGCCTTCGGCTGGGCACAGGGTCCCGACCCCGCGGCGGCGGACTACGGTTCGACGACGAACCTGGGTCTCGCGGCGGCGACCCTCCTGATCGTGCTGCTCCTGCGCCGCTTCACGCGCGGCTTCGTCAAGCAGGTCGCCGTCCTGCTCGGGCTGGTCGCCGGCACGCTCCTCGCGATCCCCTTCGGCGGCACGGACTTCGGCCCGGTGGCCGACGCGGACGTCATCGGCTTCCCCACCCCGTTCCACTTCGGCGCCCCGCAGTTCCAGCTCGCGGCGATCCTGTCGATGTGCGTGGTGATGGTGGTCTCGATGACCGAATCCACCGCGGACATGCTGGCGTTGGGGGAGATCGTCGAACGCCCGGCGGACGAGCGGACCATCGCGGCCGGCCTGCGCGCCGACACCCTGGGCTCGGCACTCAGCCCGGTCTTCAACGGCTTCATGTGCAGCGCCTTCGCCCAGAACATCGGGCTGGTCGCGATGACGAGGATCCGCAGCCGCTATGTCGTCGCCACCGGCGGCGGCTTCCTCGTCCTGATGGGCCTGTGTCCGGTGGCCGCCTCGCTCATCGCCGTCGTACCCCGTCCGGTCCTCGGCGGCGCCGGTGTCGTCCTGTTCGGCTCGGTCGCCGCCAGCGGCATCCAGACGCTGGTCCGGGCCGGCCTGGAGAGGGACAACAACGTCCTGATCGTCGCCGTCTCCCTGGCCGTCGGCATCATCCCGATCACCGCGCCGGCGTTCTACCACGCCTTCCCGGAGACGGCGAAGATCGTCCTGGACTCGGGCATCTCCACGGGCTGCCTGGCCGCCGTCCTGCTCAACCTGGTGTTCAACCACCTCGGCCAGGGGCGGAACGCGGCGGACGTGACCCACCCGATGGAGGCGGGGGAGGAACTCAACCGGACGACCCGGGCCCCGGCCACGCCATGAGGTTCGCGAGCAACTCGGCCTGTTCCACGGCGTCGTCCAGCGCGTGATGCGTGTGAGGGCGCCGGGACAGCAGGTGCGCCGGCATCGTCCGCTTCGCCACCGCCCGCAGCGGCAGCCCCGCCTTGGTGGCGTACAGCGTCTTCATGTCGAGGCAGCCGGAGTGCCCGAAGGGGCTCTCCCCGGTGAAGCGGATCAGGTACCAGTACAGGAACGTCCAGTCGTACGACGCCGGGTAGCCGCACATCACCGGCTGGGCGTCGGCGCTCACCTCGCGCACCCAGCGGGTGAACTGGGCCAGAGCCAGAGCGGGTTCGAGCCCCTCCTCGACCAGACGATCCCGGTCGAGCCCGCTCACGGCCAGCGCCTCGGGCACGAACTCGTCGCTGACCGGCCGTAGTTCACGGTAGAAGGTCTGCCGGGTGGGGTCGGCGGCGGTGAACCCGTCGGCGTCCTGCCGCCCCGCGACCGCCGCGCCCAGACTCAGCAACGAGTACGGTCCCGGGATCGGACCGTCCGCCTCGACGTCGACGGAGATGTAGAGGCTGGGTTTCACGCGTCGTACGGACATGGGACCGGAGCATCGCAGGTCCGCCCGGCTCCCCGCATCCGAATTCACCGCTGCCGCAGCGCCTGGCAGGGTGTGGCCCGGGGCAGCCGCCCCGTGAAGAACGCCCGTGGCGGGACACCCATCAGGGTGCGGAAGTCGGCCGTCATGTGCGACTGGTCGTAGTAGCCGGTGGCGGCGGCGAGTTCGGCCCACGGGGCGGATGCCGCGTGCGTGAGGATGTGGCGCAGCCGGTCGATACGGGCGTAGTGCTTGGGGGAGACGCCCACGCCGTCGGCGAACAGGTTACGCAACTGGCGTTCGCTGACCGCGAGTTCCCGGGCCACGTCACGTACGGGGGCGGGGGTGCGGTACGGGCGGGTCGACAGGGCGTCGACGGCGGCCCGCAGCAGCCGCTCGCGCGGGCCGTCCCCGGCGGGTGGCAGCAGCTCCGCCAGACGCGCCGTGATCCCGTCCCGCCCGACCCCGGTCAGCTCGCGGGCGAGACGCCGGGCCGTCCCGGCCGGCAGGTCGCCGAGCGGGACCACCCGGCCGACGAGGTCCACTGCCGCGACGCCGAACAGCGGGCCCACCACCCCTGGTTCCAGGCGCAGTTGGACACATGACACCGACCGCTTGTGCAGGTCCGTGTGGTACGAGGCACGAGTGCGCGGGCCCACCACCAGGGTGTCGCGGCGCCCGCTCTCCTCCTCGCGGACGACCACCTTCGTGTCGGCGTCCGGCACGTGCGCGAAGGCGTCGTCGAAGGGGCCGTCGACCGTGACCGCTCCGATGCCGGTGAACCAGGGGCGCAGCGCGGAGGGGACGGGCAGAGCCCGCTCGGACGGGGACGGGGACGTGGAGGGGGAGGGGGACGGGGGCGGCGGATCCGCCGGATCAGCGTTGCTGTTCGTCACGCCTCCACGGTAAGCGCGTCCCGGGCTCTCCCGGGCGGCCGAAGCGTGCCGGAATTTCCTAGCGACGAGGCGTGGGCGGACGTCAGCGTGGTCGACATGATTCTTGTGACCGGTGCCACGGGCACCATCGGCAGCGAACTCGTACGACACCTGGCCGCGCGCGGCGAGAAGGTGCGTGCCCTGACCCGCGACCCGGCGAGGTCGCAGCTGCCTTTGGAGGTCGAGGTGGCACGTGGGGACTACCTCGACCGCTCCTCCCTGGAGGCGGCGATGTCCGGAGTGACGGCGGCCTTCCTGGTGGGCGTGCCGGGACCGTCCGTGCAGCACGACGGCGCGCTGGTGGCGGCGGCGCGGGCCGCGGGCGTGCGGCGGCTGGTCAAGCTGTCCGCGATCGCCACCGGGGATCCCGAGGTGGGTCCGAGCGGGGAGTGGCATGTCGCGGGCGAGCGGGCCGTCCGGGAGAGCGGCGCCCAGTGGGTGGTGCTCCGGCCCTCCTCCTTCGCCTCGAACACGCTCGGTTGGGCGCAGGCGATCGGCGCCGGCGAGCCGGTGCCGAACCTGAGCGGCGACGGGCTCCAGGGCGTCGTCGATCCGCGGGACGTGTCCGAGGCGGCGGCCGTGGTCCTGCTCGACGAGCGGTGGGCGGGGCGGACGTACACGCTGACCGGACCGGAGACCGTCAGCGTGCCCGGCCAGGCCGCCGTCCTCACGGATGTCCTCGGCCGGCCGGTGACGACACACGACCTCGCCCCGGACGAGGTGCGCGAGCACCTCCTCGGCTGGGGGCAGGACGAGGCCGTCGCGGACGGAATCGCGCGGGGCTCCGCGTACGTCCGCCGAGGCGGGAACGCCGTCGTCACCGAGGACCTGCGGGAACTGCTGGGGCGTCCGGCGCGGACGTACCGCGCATGGGCGCGGGACCACCGGGAGGCCTTCGGGACGGCATGAGGAAGCGGGGGCGGCCGACCGGGCTCCACGCCCCACCGCCCGCCCCCACCGCGCCTTCGCCCTCCCGGCCGCCCGCCTCGCTGGCCCTCGCCCGGGTCGGTGTCTGTCTCGCTGGGCCTCGCCCGGGTCGGTCTCAGCCCCACCGCACCTTCGCCCGGCCGCCCGCCCTGCTGGGCCTCCGCTCGCCGGCCCCCGGCCGCTCTCGGCCCCCGCCCCCCTCTCAGCCCCCGTCCCCCTCCGTGCGCCTCGTGCGCAGGGTCGTTGCTGCGAGTGTCAGGGCTGTCGCCGCGGTCACCGAAGCCACCCGGAACGCCAGTTGGTAGCCCTCCGCCGTGGCCGGCAGCAGCTGGGTGCCCGCGCCCAGCAGGTCGTCCGTGCGGCTCGCGGCCAGGGTCGACAGGACCGCGAGGCCGAGCGAACCGCCCACCACCTGGGTGGTGTTGAAGAGACCGGACGCCAGGCCGCCGTCCTCCTCCCGGGCTCCGGACATGGCCAGTCCGGTCAGCGCGGGCATCGCGGCGGCGAATCCGGCGGCCATCAGCAGCATGGGCGGGAGGAAGTCGGCGGCGTAGGAGCCGTCGGCCGGTGCGCGGCTCAGCAGTGCCATGCCGGCGGTGATCAGCGCCAGACCGGCCAGCAGGACGCGGTACGGGCCGAAGCGGCCGATGGTCCGCGCGGACAGGAGCAGCATCAGCAGGCCGATCGCGACCGGCGCGGGCAGGAACGCCGTTCCGGTCGCCAACTCGCCGTATCCGAGGACACGTTGCAGGTACAGCGCGCCGATGAACTGGAAGCCGTACATCGTCGCGATCATCAGTACCTGGACGGCGTTCGCGCCGCTGAGCAGCCGGGAGCGGAACAGCCGCAGCCGCAGCAGCGGGCGCGCGGCCCGGGCCTGGCGCAGGACGAACCCCGTGAACAGGGCCACGGCGAGCAGGGCCAGGAGCGCTGTGGCGGTGCCGTCGCGGTCGCCGGCGCCGACGATGACGTACACGGTCAGCATGAGCGCGCTCGTGACCAGGGCCGCGCCCGGGTAGTCGGCGCCCTTGCCGAGCCCGGCGCCGTTCTCCGGCGCGAGGACACGGACGGCCGCGAGCCAGGCCACGATGCCGATCGGCAGGTTGATGAGGAAGATCCAGTGCCAGTTGACGAGTTGGGTGAGCGCCCCGCCGAGGAACGTGCCCAGCGCGCCGCCCCCCGCGCCGACCGCGCTGAACACCGCGATGGCGCGGGCCTGTTCGCGCGGCTCGGGGAAGAGCGTCACGAGCATGCCCAGGACCACCGCCGAGGTCATCGCCCCGCCGACGCCCTGCAGGGCACGCGCCGCGATGAGGACCCCCTGGCTGCCGGCGACCCCGCACAGCACGGACGCCGCGGTGAACACCGCGAGGCCCGCCGTGAACATCCGCTTGCGTCCCACCAGGTCGCCGAGCCGGCCGACCAGCAGGAGCAGACCGCCGAAGGGGATGAGATAGGCGTTGACGACCCAGGCCAGACCCGGGCCGCTGAACCCGAGGTCGCCCTGGATGGCGGGCATCGCCACGGTGACGATGTTGCCGTCCAGGATCGTCATCAGGGTTCCCGCGCACAGGACGACGAGGGACGCCCAGCGGGAGTAAATTCGTTTCGACGCCGACGGGTGTGCCGGTGTCGGTGCAGGTGTCTGTGTCTGTTTCGGGGACTCGGCTGTGGCCGTCATGGCGGCGTGGCCTCCACTTTCTCCAGGGGAACCCTTGGTGCACGACTTGTAACGGGGTCCATCGTGGGTAACCATGGAGAACGGCATAAGGAGGCACTTCGATGTCCCAGGGGAACACCGGTGTTACCTCGCAGGTCGTGAACGCGCACGCCTGCCCGGTGCGAGAGGTTCTTGACAGGGTCTCGGGGAAGTGGAGCGTGCAGATCCTCGTCGCGGCGGCGCACGGTCCCATGCGTTTCACGGAGCTGGAGCGCAGCATCGAGGGCATCAGCCGTCGCATGCTGACACTCACGCTGCGCAACCTGGAGCGCGACGGACTGGTCACCCGCACGGTGCATCCGACGGTGCCGCCCAAGGTCGAGTACGAACTGACCCCGGTGGCGCAGGAGTTGCACGAGACCCTGCAGCGTCTGACCAACTGGGCCGAGCGCAACAGGGTCTATATCGCCGAGGCGCGGGCGGCCTACGACACCGAGCGGCAGACCGAACCGGTGTGAACTACAGGCCGAACAGGCCGGGATCCGAGGCCAGTTCCTTGAAGTAGACCGTCGGGTCGGCGACCATCCGGCGTTCCGTGAGGTCCAGCAGCCCGCCGACCGAGGTGAGTTCGGCGGACACCGTACCGTCCGCCTTGGTGATGGTCTGCCGGATCCGGAACGTCTTTCCGTCGCCCCACTCGAAGAGGCAGGTCACGTCGACCTCGTCGCCCGCGAGGAGTTCGCGCTGGTAGCGGATGGTCGTCTCCAGGGCGACCGGGCCCACCCCCTTGGCGCGCAGACCGGCCTGGGTGATGCCCGCGGCCTGGAGCAGCGCCCAGCGAGCGTGTTCCGCGTAGTTGATGTACACGCTCTGGTTGAGGTGCCCCTGCACGTCGGTCTCGTATCCGCGCACGGTGATCCGGACGGAGAACGGCTCGCTCACGGTGTCCCCTTCTCGCTTTCTCGATGTCGGTGCCTGACCGTTGATCTTGGCATGTCCCTCACACCCGGCGCGGGGAGGCCAGCAGATAGCGCGCTCTCGTGCGGGGATCGGTGTGTTCGCCGGCCTGCCAGCCCGCCTCCTCCAGCGTCGCCGCGCAGGCCCGCAGTGTCGCGTCGTCCGGTCCGTGCACGGCGACCGCTTCCGGCTGCGGGGTCGCCCGTACCCGGTAGCCGTCGGTGCCCCGCGGCCCGGCGGGAGGGTGGCCGGCCGCCTCCAGGGCCAGCGCGGCGGCCCGCACGAGGTGGGTGCGCTCCCAGCCGCACGGCCGGTCCGTACCGCCGTCCGGGTTGGTCATCCGGCGCAGCTCGAGCAGGCCCTGCCAGGCGCTGTGCACCTCGCGGGCCCGGGAGGGAGCGGCCTGCCCGGTGTCCTCCTCGCCGCCGACGCGCGCGGCGAAGCCCCCGGTGTCCGCCGGCGGCGGCTCGGGAGCGACCCGGGAAGTGTCCTGCGGAGCGGCTTCGGATGCGGCCCCGGGCGCGGGGACCTCCTCCCGTGTCCGATGCCCCGCCGGGGTCAGGAAGTGATCGTTCGGCGGGCGCGGGTGCCGGAAGGCGAGTCCGTGCCGCACCAGCGCCGCCAGCTGGGTCGCCGTGCCCCGCAGCCGCCCGGTGACCGGGTCGGCGGCGTCGATCACACGCCGCTGGGCGGCGGTCGGCGGTCGTGTCACGGCGTGCTCCCCTCGAGTGCCGCCCCCGGCGGGGGCCTCATCGAAGGCTACGACCCGGGTCTGACATTCCAGGCGGCGATCACCGGCCGCCCGTGCTCCGTGCCCAGCCGGCACAGCGTTCCCGTCGCCAGCTGGAACAGCGCCCCGGCCGACGCCGGCAGGCCGAGCCGGCGGGCGGTCAGCACCCGCAGGAAGTGCCCGTGCGCCACCAGCACCACGTTTTCCTCGGCGTCGGCCTCGGCGTGCGCCGCGTCGACCTGGGCCAGCACCCGGTCGGCCCGCTCGCCGACCTGCTCGGGCGTCTCCCCGGGACGGTCCGGCGGGCCGGGTGCGACCCCGTCCGTGAACAGGAACCAGCCCGGTCGCGTCCGCTGGATCTCGGCCGTCGTGACGCCCTCGTCGCCGCCGTAGTCCCACTCCCGCAGACCGGCGTCGACCTGGGCCTCACGCAGTCCGATCAGGTCCGCCGTCTCCCGCGCCCGCTGCGCCGGGCTGACGAACGCGGCCCCGATCCGGTGCGAACGGATCAGCGGTTCCAGTCGTCGTGCCTCGTCCCGGCCGCGCTCGGTGAGCGGGACGTCCGTCGATCCGGTGTGCCGGCCCGAGCGTGACCATTCGGTCTCCCCGTGCCGCACGAGAAACAGGTCGCCCACGCGCGCGTGCCCCTTCCTGCCGTGCCTGTGAGCACCGTGACACAGGACCTGGGCCTGCGCACGTCAGCGATCCACGGCCGGGGGAACAGGGTCCGACGGCCCCGCCGCCTCGCCGCCTACTGCCGGTACCCGCTGAGGAACCGTCCGATCCGGCCGATCGCCGCCTCCAGGTCGTCCGCGTACGGCAGGGTCAGGATGCGGAAGTGGTCGGGGGTCGGCCAGTTGAAGCCGGTGCCCTGGACGACCTGGATCTTCTCCCTCAGGAGCAGGTCCAGAACGAACTTCTCGTCGTCGTGGATCTTGTGAACCTTGGGGTCGAGACGCGGGAACGCGTACAGCGAGCCCTTCGGCTTCACACACGAGACGCCGGGGATCTCGTTGAGCTTCTCCCAGGCCACGGTGCGCTGTTCGTGCAGGCGCCCGCCGGGGGCGGTCAGCTCATGGATGGACTGGCGGCCGCCGAGCGCGGCCTGGATGGCGTACTGCGCGGGCGCGTTGGCGCACAGCCGCATGGAGGCCAGCATGGTCAGGCCCTCCAGGTAGCTCTTCGCGTGCTGCTTCGGGCCGGTGACGACCAGCCAGCCCGAGCGGAAACCGGCCACCCGGTACGTCTTGGACAGGCCGCAGAAGGTCAGGACCACGAGGTCGGGCGCGAGCGCGGCGGCCGAGTGGTGGACGGCGTCGTCGTAGAGGATCTGGTCGTAGATCTCGTCGGCGAAGACCATCAGACCGTGCCGGCGGGCCAGGTCGAGGATGCCCTCGATGATCTCCTTCGGGTAGACGGCGCCGGTGGGGTTGTTCGGGTTGATGATCACGACGGCCTTCGTGCGGTCGGTGATCTTCGAGGCCATGTCGTCCAGGTCCGGGTACCAGTCGGCCTGCTCGTCGCAGAGGTAGTGGACCGCCTTGCCGCCCGCGAGCGTGGTGACCGCCGTCCACAGCGGGAAGTCGGGCGCCGGGATCAGGATCTCGTCGCCGTCCTCGACCAGTGCCTGTACCGCCATCGAGATCAGCTCGGAGATGCCGTTGCCGAGGAACACGTCGTCGACGCCCACCTCCAGTCCCAGCGACTGGTAGCGCCCCGCCACTGCCCGGCGGGCCGAGAGGACGCCCCGCGAGTCCGTGTAGCCGTGCGCCTGGGGGAGCATCCTGATCATGTCCTGGAGGATCTCCTCGGGCGCCTCGAAGCCGAAGAGCGCGGGGTTGCCGGTGTTCAGGCGCAGGACGCTGTGGCCCGCCGCCTCCAGCGCGTCTGCGTGCTCGATCACCGGGCCGCGGATCTCGTAACAGACCTCGCTCAGCTTGTTCGACTGCCGGAACTCCATGCGCGCTCGCCCCTCCGGTTCGTTGTGATGCTTGGTTTTACCAAGCTCAAGCTTGGAAAGTCCAACGACATGTCTAGACTGCGTGCCATGTCACCTCGCCGAAGCTACGACCAGTACTGCTCCGCCGCCCGTGCGCTCGACGCCGTGGGCGACCGCTGGACCTTGCTGATCGTCCGGGAGCTGCTCGCCGGCCCGCGCCGTTACACGGACCTGCACGCCGATCTGCCGGGTGTGAGCACGGACGTGCTCGCCTCGCGGCTGAAGGACATGGAACGGGACGGGCTGGCCACCAGGCGCCGGCTGCCTCCGCCGGGCGCGGCCTACGTGTACGAACTCAACCGACGCGGCCGGGAGTTGCTGCCCGTCCTCCAGGCCCTGGGGGAGTGGGGTGAGGGCGAACTCGGCGAGCGGCGGCCCACCGACGCCCTCCGTGCGCACTGGTTCGCGCTGCCCCTGCTGCGCGGGCTCGACCGCGAGGGGGCCGGGGGCGCCGGGCTCGTCGAGGTCCGGCTCGACGAAGGGGCCTTCCACCTGTACGCCGGCGCGCAGGACGGGCAGGTGTACGGCGACGGACCCGCGCCCGGTGAGCCCGACGCGCGACTCGTCCTGGACACGGACACCTGCACGGCGGTCGCGCAGGGCGAGTTGGGCGTGCTCGACGCGGTACGGGCCGGGCGGATCGAGGTCGGCGGTGACGGCACCCTGGCCAAGGCCCTGCGGGAGGCCTGAGGGCAGGCGCGGGGGAACGTTCGGGGGAGGGCGTCACGGAGGGCAGGGGAGGGCGGTACGACAGAAGGCCCGCCGCTGTGTCGCGGCAGGCCTTCTGATGAGCTGTCAACCGACGCTCACGCGCCCGGCGGTACGTGCCGTGGCCGTCCGGATCCCCGTGTCAGCGTGTACCCGCCGATCCCGGCGAGGGCGGCCAGTATCGCGCCGATCGCCGTCCAGACCCAGCGGTCGGACCACCAGCCGGACGCCCAGCCGTCGTCCGGCTCGATGCTGGACAGCACGGCCGTGGCCGACGAGTCGTCGGAAGCGTCCTCCTCGGCTTGGGACTTGACGGCGATGCCCGGAACCAGCGGCTCCGCCAGTGAGCCGTCGACGGCCGCGGCGCCCCCGATGTCCTTGGAGTCCACCCGCAGTTCCGTGCCGACCGGCAGACCCAGGTCGGCCGCCTTCAGATCGATGGCGGTCAACCGGACGTAGTACGTGCCCGGCAGCGGGTCGTCGGCCCACGGCTCCGACCAGGCGCGGACCGTGCGCAGCACACAGGCCAGTTCCAGCGAGGCCGTGCCCTGGGCGGCGGTGCGCGTCTGGGCGCCGTACTGGCAGGCCTGGCGGCGCCGCAGGCCGTCGTACACGTCGATCTGCCAGGTCTGCGTGGTGTGGGCCTGAGGCAGCTTCACCGTCGCCTTGACGGTCGGGCGTTGCCCGGTGTCCGCCGGGAACGACCAGTAGAGGTAGTCGCCCGCGGACCCGCTCGCCGTCGCCGTCTGCCCCTGGTCGATCTCCGTCGCCGTACGGAACGAGGTGCCCGCCTCGGTCGGCGCGGAGCTGTCGCCCGACGGGCTCGCCGACGGGGTGGAGTCGGCGGCGGCCGGTACGGCCGCCGGCCCGAGCGCCGGCCCGAGCGCCGGCCCGAGCGCCGGCCCGAGCGCCAGCCCGAGCGCCAGCCCGAGCACCGGCCCGAGCGCCAGCAGGGCGCCGCTCAACACTCGTGTGATACGCATCAGTTGGTCCTCCAGACCGCGACCCGCCAGCGGGACACCCAGCCCCACAGCACACCCGCGAGGAAGCCGAACAGCACCAGGACACCCAGCAGCCACCAGCCGCGCCCGAGGCCGAAGGAGGCCACGTCGCCCGCCTGCGACGGACCGTCGACCACGTCCACGGTCAGCTCCAGCGGCATGCCCGGCGTGGTCTTCACGCCCGCGGCCGCCGAGTAGGAGTTGGTCACCTGCACGCACACCGTCTCGGCGGGAGCCTCGTCCTCGTCGCTCTCCGCCTTCGGGTAGCGCAGACCGGCCGAGATGACGTCGGTACGGCCGTTGCCGGCCGCTTCGCCGCGCACGATCTCCCGGCCGTGCACCGTGACCGCGCGCAGCAGCACCCCGTAGTCGGGATTCATGGTCCGGTCCGCCGACACGCTCACCGAGGCGCGCAGCTCCTGGCCCGGCTCGACGTCGACCTTGTACCAGCGCTCCTGGCCGAACTCCTCGCGGTCGGTGTACAGGCCGGACTTCAGGGCCGGCGCCGCGGAGCAGGAGGCCGCGCCCTCGGTGGCGACCGGCGTCACCACGGGGTCGGCGGCCCGGTCGACCAACTGGTTGACCCGGTCGGTGAGTTCGTCGGTGTGCTCCACCGAGGTGTAGGTGCCGCCGGTCGCCTCGGCGATGCAGCTGAGCTGCTGGCGCATCTTGACGTTGGGCACCAGGCCGAGCGTGTCGATCGTCAGGCCGATGCCCTTCGCCGCGATCTCACGGGCCACCTCGCACGGGTCGAGCGGAGCGCAGGTGTCCTCGCCGTCACTGATCAGCACGATGCGCTTGGAGCCGGTGCCGCCGTCGAGGTCGTCGGCCGCCTTCAGCAGGGCCGGGCCGATCGGCGTCCAGCCGGTCGGCGACAGGGTCGCCACCGCGGTCTTGGCCTCGGTCCGGTCCAGCGGGCCGACCGGGTAGAGCTGCGCGGTGTCCTTGCAGCCTGTTTTCTGGTCGTCGCCCGGGTAGTTGGCGCCCAGGGTGCGGATGCCCAGGAGGACGTTCTCCGGGGTCGCGTCCAGCACCTCGTTGAACGCCTGCTTGGCCGCGGCCATCCGCGTCCCGCCGTCCATGTCCTTCGTCCGCATCGAACCGCTGACGTCGAGGACCAGGTCGACCTTGGGCGCGGTGGCGGTGGTCTCGTCGGCGACCGCCCCGGCCGGGAACGCGATCCCGGCCATGAGCGCGGCGAGCAGGGCGCAGACGCCCGCCGCCAGCCGTTGTGTTCTGATCATCGGCGGATCCTATTGATCAGAGGCGTCCGGCCACAAAACGGCGGCGGAACCGGTTTCGGCATCCGGGTCGGACCTCGTCGACGGCGGGCGCTCGTCCACCGGTCAACACGCCTCCACGGTCAGCGGATTGGGCAGCGCCGCCCACTGGTCCCCGGGCACCCACGCCGACAGCCGCATCAGCGTCAGCGCCTTGGCCGGAAGCGGTTCCTCGCGCAGCGCGACGAGGTCCGGCGAGCGCGGGAGATCCCGTACGGCCGTCTCCAGGGCCGCCCGCAGGACCGGGAGGCTGCCCGCCGTCCCGGCCAGCGCTCCCGCGACCAGGGAGCCGAACAACTTGCGCCGCAACGCGGTCACGTCGTCCGTGCGGATCCGCTCGGGCAGTTCGTCCGGCAGCGGGATGCCGTGCCGGGCCAGCCGGGCCGGGCTGACCCGGATGTCGGCCAGGTCGCGGTAGACCAGCCGCAGCGGGGCGCCCGACGCCGACAGCACGACCAGCAGGTTCTGGCCGTGCGCCTCCAGCGCCACGCCCAGCTCCAGCAGCCGCAGCCCTACGGTGAGCGCGAGCCGCGCGAAGTCCGCCAACCAGGAGGGGGAGCCGGGCAGTTCGGTGCCGGCGAGGGCGGCCACCGGGACGACGTGCTCGCCCGGCGCGCCGAACACGCGCGGCGACTCGCGGAACACGGCCGCCAGATCCGGGGAGTTCGCCGTTGCCGCGCCCAGGGTGCGGGTCATGTGCAGCAGACCGCCGGTGTGCGGGGTCAGGGTCTCCGCGAACGCCGAGAGGGCCGCGGAGGCGGCGATGGAGCCGATGGAGATGTCCCGGACGGAGGACGTCAGCCGGGTGCTCAGGGCGGTCTTGACGTGCGGACCGCCGGAAAGGGCGAGCGTGCGCAACGACATCAGCGGATGCGCGGGGACCCCCCGCTCGCAGGATCGCTTGAGCACGTGCGCCGCCTGCCACGGATGCACCGGGATCACCAGCCGCGTCCCGTCCCGAAGCTCCCGCGGCCACTCGCCGGACACCAGGCACTCGGCGGCCGGCACCGGCAGCAGGCCCAGCCGCACCGAGGGCCGGTGCTCGGGCCCGTACGCCAGTTGCTCCGCCACCGAGAAGCCGGGCCGCGCACGGCAGTTGGGATGGTAGGGGTGCCCGTCGACCACCCGCTGCTCCCACTCCCAGTCGTGCACCGGCCACTCGCCCGGATCCTTCAAGGAGGCGAGAGCGGGCTCCTGCCCGGCTCGCGACAGTGCCAACGACGCGACACTGTGGCCGAGTTCGCCGGCGAAGCCCGCGCCGTGCGGCACCGCAAGGTCTGTCATCAACCGCGCGGGATCCTCGTACGCCACGCCGTCCAGCCGTACGTCCGTCACGTAGGCGGCGGTCGCGTACGGATCCGCGCGCGGGCCGTGCAGACGACGGCCGTCGCGCAGCCGCAGCAGGCTCTCCCCGCCGGACTCCCCGCGGTGCGCGATCCACGGCAGGGGCTCGTGGACGAGCGCCCGCCACAGCCGGGTCAGCACGGCCGCCCTCGCCCCGGGCAGCGCGGCCGTGAACCGCGGGCCGAGCGAGGGACGGACGGCGGCCAGTTCCGCGGCCAGCTCGGCCTCGGCGGTGGGGGGACGGTGCACGGGTGGGCTCCTGAAGGTGCGGGTACGACGTCACGGAGGGGCCGTGACGACAGCGATACTGATCGTCTCCGCCCGGAAGAACCGTAGGGAACCAGGGAACCAGTGGATCGCGTGGACCTCATCCCCCCGCCCGCCGAGGCCGCGGCGACCGCCGACGGCATCGCCGAGCGCGCCGACGCCCTCGCGGCCGCGCCGCTGCTGAACTGCCTGCTGCGGGAGGTCGCCGAACCGCTGCCCCGCCCGCCGGGCGACGACGGCCGGTTCGTGTACCGGCTGCCCGGCGACGGGTCGCCCGGCAGCGACCGGCTGCTGCGCGTGCGCGGCACCCGGCGGCCCGCCGAGCCCGAGGTGTACACGGCGGGCGCCTGGCACCGCCTCGGCCATGCCGAGCTCGTCGCAACCGTCGCCGAGGTGCTGCGCGGGCACACCGGGCTGGACAACCACGAACTGCCCGCCGAGATGACCGACAGCAGGGACGTGGTGGCCGCGATGCTCACCGCACGCGCCCGTGCCACCCCGCCGCCCGGCCTCTATCTGCGCTCCGAGCAGTCGCTCCTCACCGGTCACCCCCACCATCCCGCGCCCAAGGCGCGCGGCGGCGGCCCGCCGGCCGGCTGGCTGCCGTACGCCCCGGAGGCCTACGCCCGCTTCGGACTGGTCCTGCTGGGGCTGCGCGAGGACGCGGTCGTCGAGGAGGGCGACACCTGCGCGCTGGACGCCCTCGGTACGGCCCCGCCCGGCTACCGGCTGCTGCCCGCCCACCCCTGGCAGCTCGAGCTGGCCGGCGGGGAGCTCGCCCCGGCCTTCGCCGACGGCCGCCTGGTCCGGCTCGGCACGACCGGCTTCGAGGCCTGGCCGACAGCCGCCGTGCGGACGCTCTACGCACCCGAGCGGGACCTGTGCCTGAAGTTCAGCCTCGACGTCCGCATCACCAACGACGTCCGCCGGCTGTGGCGGCACGACCTGCTGAAACTGCGCCGGACCGACGAGGCGGTGGTCCGGGCCTTCGCGGCGGGCGGTGGCCCCGATGCCCGCCGCCCGGCGGTCTGGCTGAGCGACCGCGGCTACCGCACCGCCGCGTTCGCCTTCGAGGAGCTCGCCGTCCTGGTCCGCGACGGGCTGGAGGGCGCTCTGCCGCCCGGCGCGACCCCGCTGCTGGCCGCCGGTCTCGTGGAGGGCTTCGACGGCAGCCCGCTGGCCACCGCGGCGGACCCGGCGGCCTGGTGGGAGGCGTATCTGGCCGTCGTCGTCCCGCCGGCGCTGACGGCCTTCGCCGACCACGGTGTCGTCCTCGAGGCCCATCTCCAGAACACGCTCATCGCCGTGGACGCCGAAGGCACCCCCGTGCGGGCCCTGTTCCGGGACGCCGAGGGCGTGAAACTGCTGCCGGACGTGGAGCGGGCGGCCGGCTGGGAGCGGCTGGTGTACTGCCTGGTCGTGAACCATCTGTGGGAGGTCGCGGCGGCGCTCGCCGAACGTCACCCCGGCCTCGACCCCTGGCCGGCCGTCCGCCGTGAACTGGCCCGGCACGACCTTCCCGAGGCCGCCGCCCTGCTGACCGCGCCCACCCTGCCCGGCAAGACGAACCTGCTGCTGCGCTGGACGGGCGCGGACGGCGCCGACGCCCGCTATCTGCCGCTGCCCAACCCCCTCATTCGGTGAGGCTCATTCGGTGAGGCTCATTCGGTGGGGCAGACCGGGGGACGGAAGCGCGATCACCAGATAAGGTAAGCCTAACTTTACCTGGCGGGTTCCGGGGTGTGGAGAGACGCCCGTCGCAGAGAGAGGCTCTCATGGCGGACTACGCGAGCGAGGCGCTGACGCTCGACCGGGTACGGCTCGGCGCCGGCGGGCCGCTCGCCCGGCTGCGGATCGCGGACGGCAGGGTCACCCATGTCGTCGCGGAGGCGGAGACCGGGGGAGCGGCGGCGCAGGCCGACGGCGAGCGCGTCGTCGATCTGGACGGGCGGGTGCTGCTGCCGGGCCTGTGGGACGCCCACGTCCACATGGCGGAGTGGGCGAGCGCCCGGCACCGCCTGGACCTGGCCGGAACCACCTCCGCGCGGGCGGTGGCCGAACTGGTGCGGGAGCGCGGCGGCGCGGCGCCCGACGGCACGGTGCTCTTCGGGTACGGGTTCCGGGACGGGCTGTGGCCCGACGCCCCGCACAAGCGGCTCCTCGACGCGGTGCTGCCCGACCGGCCGGTCGCCCTCGTCAGCGCCGATCTGCACGCGGCCTGGCTGAACTCCGCCTGTCTCGCCCTCGTCGGCCGGGGCGACCACCCCACCGGCCTGGTCAGGGAGACCGAGTGCCACGAGGTCCTGTCCGCCCTCCCCAAGGCGCCGGCCGCGGTGGTCGACGGCTGGATCGCGGACGCCTGCGAGGCCGCCGCCGCACGCGGGGTCACCGGCGTCATCGACTTCCAGTTCGGTGACACGGTCGCGGACTGGGAGCGGCGCTCGGCCGCGTTCCGGCCGGCCGTGCGGGTGTCGGCCGCGATCTACCCGAGCCGCCTGGACACGGCCGTGGAGCGTGGACTGCGCACGGGGGACGAGGTCGGCGCGCCCGGCGGCCTGGTGCGGGTGGGCCCGCTGAAGCTCTTCACCGACGGCTCGCTCAACACCCGCACCGCCCTGTGCCGCGACCCCTATCCGGGGCTGGAGGGCACGGACGGTTCGCACGGCATCGAGGAGACGCCACCGCACGAGCTGGTGCGGCTCATGCGGCGGGCCGCCGCGCACGGCGTCGAACCCGCGGTGCACGCCATCGGCGACCACGCCAACACGCTGGCCCTGGACGCCTTCGAGGCGGTGCGCTGCCGAGGCCGGATCGAACACGCGCAGCTGCTGAGCCCCGAGGACGTCCCGAGGTTCGCGCGGCTGGGCGTCACGGCGGGCGTCCAGCCCCGGCACGCGACGGACGACCGTGACGTGGCGGACCGGCACTGGGCCGGACGCACCGGACGCGCCTTCGCCTACGCCGATCTGCTCGCCGCCGGGGCCCGTCTGGAGTTTGGTTCCGACGCCCCGGTCTCGCCGCTCGACCCGTGGCTCGCCATCGCGTCGGCCGTCAGCCGGACCGACGACGAACGCCCCGCCTGGCACCCGGAGCAGCGTCTGTCCGTCCAGGACGCGCTGGTCGCGGCGGCCCGCGGACGCCGGCTCATCAGGGTCGGGGACCCGGCCGACCTGGTGGTCGTCGACGTGGACCCGTCGGGGGCCGGCCCGGACGCCCTGCGCGCGATGCCCGTGCACGCCACGATGACGGACGGCCGCTGGACCCATGGGCCGTACTGAGGCGGGGAGCGGCGGCCCGGTCGCGAGACCGAGGTGCGCCGGCACGTCGAGGTCCCGGTCGCCGGGTACGCGGCGCTGCGCCGCGCCCCGGAGCTCCGCGCGTGCTCGACGTGGTCGGACGACCGGTGAGAGGCCGATGCGCATGCCGTCACCCGACATGGTCCCGTACGTCATGCCCCGCCCGGCCACGCTGCCCCCGGACCGGTCGGGGGCGTTGTCCCGGGCCGGGGCGCCGAGCCCCTCGGGCGGCGCCCGGGGCCGAAGCGGGCCCCGGGCCCGGAAGGGACCGTACCCTCCGGGCCCGGGAAGTCGGGGTGGGTCAGTCCGGCGGCCTCCCGGCCAGCACGGAGCGGTGGATCTCCTCCGCCCGGACGGCGACGGTCGACAGCAGGGTGCTGGTCAGCCCGTGGGTGTGCTCGGTTCCGCCCTGGAGATAGAGGCCGGCCGTCACCTCCGGCAGGGTCTCCACCCGGTGGTCCCGGCCCACGCGGACGGCGTCCCCGTCGTCCCGGAGGCAGAGCTTGGCCGCCTCGCCGAGCAGCGAGGCCAGATCGCGCGGCCGGTAGCCGGTGGCGAGCACCAGCACGTCGGCGGCGAGCACCTGCCGCTCACCGGTGGGCAGGAACTCCACGGCGACCTCGAGACCGCCGTCGGCGCCGGGGTCCACGGCGCGGACCCGCGAGACGTTGAGGAAGCGCAGCCGTTCCCGGCCCGCAACCTTCTCCCGGTACGAGGTGGCGTACAGCGCCTCGATCAACTCCATGTCGACCACGGAGTAGTTGGTGGACCGGTGATAGTCGATCAGCGACTGCTTGACCTCGGACGGCGCCGAGAAGTAGACGTCGACGGCCTCCGGGTCGAAGATGCGGTTCGCGAACGGGCTGTCGTCGGCCGGGGTGTAGCCGTACTTGGCGAAGACCGAGCACACCTCGGCCTCGGGGAAGGTGCGGTGCAGGTAGTCCACCGCCTCGGCGGCGCTCTGCCCGGCGCCGAGCACGACGGCCCGCCGTACCGGGGCACCCGCCTCACCCAGTCGCGTGGCACGCGGGATCAACTCGCTGTTGTGCCAGACGCGTTCGGCGAGTTCCAGACCCGGCGGCACATGCGGCTCAAGACCCATGGCCACGCTGACGTTGCGGGTCCGGCGGGTCCGGCGGGTCACGGTCTCGCCGGAGCCCGCGGTGTCGCGGGAGGTGACGTCGAAGAAGGCCACCTCGCCGTCGTCGCCGCGCACCGGGTCGACGGAGACCACCTCGCTGCCGTACGAGACCAGGTGGGAGACCCGGGCGGCGGCCCACTCGAAGTACTCGTGGAACTCCATCCGCAGCGGGAAGAGGGTCTTCTGGTTCAGGAAGTCGATCAGTCTGCCCCGCTCGCGCAGGAAGCAGAGGAAGCTGTAGTCGCTCGTCGGGTTGCGCAGGGTGACGAGGTCCTTGAGAAAGGACACCTGCATCGTGGCGTCGTCGATGAGCATGCCCCGGTGCCAGCCGAAGCGCGGCTGGCGTTCCAGGAACAGCGCGTTGAGGCGGCGGTCTGCCGAGAGGCCCGTGCTGTGCTCCTCGACCGCTATGGACAGCGCGAGATTTGATGGACCGAATCCGATTCCGATGACGTCGTGGATGACGTCGGAACCCGTGAGCGGTGACTTCACCTTGGCATCGCCTCCTCAGGCAGGCCCATGCTAGATAAGGTAAGGCTTACCTTGCAATGAGTCGTTGAAGGGGAGGACGTCATGCGGGTCGTCATGCTCGGCTACCAGACCTGGGGTCACCGCACGCTTCAGGCGCTGCTGGACTCCGACCACGAGGTGGTCCTCGTCGTCACCCATCCCAAGAGCGAGCACGCCTACGAGAAGATATGGGACGACAACGTCGCCGAACTCGCGGAGAAGAACGACGTCCCCGTCCTGCTGCGCAACCGGCCCGACGACGCCGAACTGCTGGCCGCGGTGGCGGACGCCCGGCCGGACATCATCGTCGCCAACAACTGGCGTACCTGGCTGCCGCCGGAGCTGTTCGACCTGCCGCCGCACGGCACCCTCAACATCCACGACTCGCTGCTGCCGTCGTACGCGGGGTTCTCCCCGATCATCTGGGCGCTCCTCAACGGCGAGGAGCGCGTCGGCGTGACCGCGCACCGCATGAACACCGAACTCGACGCCGGGGACGTCCTGGTGCAGCGTTCGGTGCCGGTGGGGCCCGCCGACACGGCGACCGACCTGTTCCACCGCACCGTCGACCTCATCGCGCCCATCGTGCGCGAGTCGCTCGACCTGATCGCCTCCGGCCGGGACGCCGGCCAGTGGGTGCCGCAGGACCGCGCCCGGGCCAGCTTCTTCCACAAGCGGTCGGCGCAGGACAGCCGGATCGACTGGAGTTGGCCCGCGGAGCGGCTGGAACGGCTCGTGCGGGCCCAGTCGGACCCGTACCCGAACGCGTACGCCTTCCACCGCGGTCAGCGGCTGAGGATCGTCTCGGCGGCCGTGTCGCAGGGGTGCTACGGCGGCACCCCGGGCCGGATCTTCATCCGGGAGGGGGACGGCGTCGTCGTGGTGGCGGGAGCCGAGTCCTGGTCGGGCCGCTGCCGGGGTCTCCTCGTGCGGCGGGTGCGCACCGACGACGGCGCCGAGTACGCGGCTGCCGACCACTTCCGCACCATGGGCGGGTATCTGACGTCCCGGCCCTGACGG
>NZ_JBHWUW010000015.1:37321-111163 GCF_042737245.1 Streptomyces sp. NPDC060002 | reverse complement strand
GTCCCGGCCCTGGCGTCCCGGCCCTGGCGTCCCGGCCCTGGCGTCCCGGCCCTGGCGTCCCGGCCCTGGCGTCCCGGCCCTGGCGTCCCGGCCCTGGCGTCCCGGCCCTGACGTCCCGGCCCTGAGGGCCTGGACGGGAACGGCTGGACCGGACGGGCCCCCGCAGGGCGGGGGCCCGTCGCCGGGTCAGTCGACGGTCGCCGCCGGCCTCGCGTCCCCGGCCCGGACGGCTCCGTCGTGGTGGTGCCGGCCCAGCGGGATGACCAGCGGGGTCCCGCTGACCGGGTCGGGGGTGATCCGGCAGCGCAGGTCGAAGACGTCCTCGACGGTGGCCTCGGTGACCACCTCGGCGGGCGCGCCCTCGGCGACGATCCGGCCCGCCTTCATGGCGATGACGTGATCGGCGTACCGGCACGCCTGGTTGAGGTCGTGCAGCACCATCACCACCGTGCGTCCCTCACGCCGGTTGAGGTCCGTGATGAGGTCGAGCACGTCGATCTGGTGGGCGAGGTCGAGATAGGTCGTCGGCTCGTCCAGGAGCAGGACGGGGGTGCCCTGGGCGACGGCCATCGCGATCCACGCGCGCTGCCGCTGGCCGCCGGAGAGCTCGTCGACGGGACGGTCGGCGAGGTCGGTCAGACCGGTCGCCGCCAGCGCCCCGTGCACGGCCTCCTCGTCCGCCGCGGACCACTGCCGCCACCAGGTCTGGTGCGGTGAACGGCCCCGGCCCACCAGGTCGAAGACGGTCAGCCCCTCCGGCGCCACCGGCGTCTGCGGCAGGATGCCGAGGGTGCGCGCGAGTTCGCGGGTGGGCACGGACCGCAGGGCGACGCCGTCCAGTTCGACGACGCCCTGCCGCGGCGTCAGCAGCCGGGCGAGCGCGCGCAACAGGGTCGACTTGCCGCAGGCGTTGGCCCCGACGATGGCGGTGATCCGGCCGGTCGGCACGTGGAGGTCCAGATCCTCCACCACCGGCCGTCCGTCGTAGGCGAGATGCAGGTTCCTGGCCCGCAACTCGGGCCCGGCGGACGGCGGGTGAGCGGCGTCCGGGCCCGCCGCGTCGGCCTCGGGGGGCGAGCCGGTGCCGGACGGGCGCGGGATGCCGGCGCCGGACTTCGGCTCGGACGGCCGGGGGGCGCGCGGGGTGCGCGGGTCGGTGGTCGACATGGGATCAGCCTCCAGAGCCCGCGCGGTCGGCGCGGATGAGCAGCCACAGCAGGACCGGCGCGCCGAGGGCGCCGGTGACGATCCCGACCGGCAGTTCCGTCCCGGGGACCGCCTCGCGGGCGAGGAGATCCGAGCCGAGGACGACCAGCGCGCCGGTGAGACCGGAGACGATCGGGGGCGGCGACGCGGTGCCCGCCAGCCGCTGGGCGATCTGCGGACAGGCCAGGGCCACGAAGGCCACCGGCCCGGCCGCCGCCGTGCCGAACGCGACCAGACCCACCCCGGCCAGCAGCAGTGCCAGCCGGACGGACTGGACGGGCGTGCCCAGTCCCGCGGCCACGTCGTCGCCGAGCTGGAGGGTACGCATCCACCGGCCCATGGCCAGGGTGACCGGCAGCAGCGCCGCCATCGCGAGGGCCAGTGTGTCCACCTGGTCCCAGGTGCGGCCGTTGAGGTTGCCGACCAGCCAGCCGATGGCCTCCTCCGCCTGGAACCGGCTGCCGCGCGCCACGAGGAAGTCGGTGGCGCTGGTGCAGATCCAGGACACGCCGATGCCGACGAGGATGATGCGGTACCCGGTGGCCCCGCCCTTCCACGCCAGCGCGTACACGAGCAGCGCGGTCGCCAGGGCGCCCAGCAGCCCGAGCGTCGACAGTCCGAGGCCGCCGGTCCAGCCGAGAACCACGGCCGCCACCACGGCCGTTCCGGCGCCCTCGGTCAGGCCGATCATGTCGGGGCTGGCCAGCGGGTTGCGGGTCATCGTCTGGAACACGGCCCCCGAGACGCCGAACGCGATGCCGACCAGCATCCCGGTCAGGGCGCGCGGCAGCCGCAGGTCCTGTACGACGACGACCGTGCCGGGGTCGCCCGCGCCGCCGAGCGCCCGGACGACGTCGGGGAAGGGCACGGGGTAGTCGCCGAGGGTGAGGCCCCAGCAGAACAGCAGGAACGCGCCCGAGCAGACGAGCACCCCGGTCAGGACCAGGCGCGGGCGCAGCATGCCGGACACCGGAGGGAAGGCCAGCCGGAAGGGCCGGCCGCGCAGCGCGGTGCGCGCGGGGACGGCGGGGGACGTCTCGACGGCCGGTTCGGCCGGTGTGACGGGGGACTGTGCGGGCACGCTCACACCTCCGCGAGCTTGCGGCGGCGGACCAGGGCGATGAAGAACGGGCCGCCGAGGAAGGCGACGAGGACGCCCGCCTGGATCTCGGTGGGCCGGGCCAGCGTCCGGCCCAGGATGTCGGCGGACAGCAGCAGTACGGGCGCGAGCGCGGCGGACAGCGGCAGCAGCCAGCGGTGGTCGGGGCCGATCCCGGCGTACTGGGCGAGGACCCGCGCGATGTGCGGGACGACCAGGCCGAGGAAGACCACGGGGCCGATGACGGCGACCGACGCGCCGGTCAGCAGCATCACCGCGGTGACCCCCTGGAGGCGGACCAGGCCGAGCCGCCGGCCCAGCGAGGCGGCCACGTCGTCGCCGAGGGCCATGCTGTTGAGGGCGGGCGCGCAGGACAGGGCGAGGACGGCGCCGACGGCGAGGAAGGGCAGGATGCGCAGCAGTTCGCCGGAGTCCTGGTCGGCCAGTGAGCCGGCCGACCAGAAGCGGTAGCGGTCCAGGGCGTCCTGGTCGGTCAGCACCACGGCGCTGGTGAGCGACGACAGCAGCGAGGTGACGGCGACCCCGGCGAGCGCCAGCTTCACGGGCGTGGCCCCGGACCGGCCCAGCCGCCCCAGGTGGAAGACCAGGACGCTCGCGGCGAGCGCCCCGCCGAACGCGAACCACACATAGCCGTAGAGCGATCCGACGCCGAACACCGCGACCGCCAGCACGATCGCGAAGGACGCCCCGGCGCTGACCCCGAGGATGCCCGGGTCCGCGAGCGGGTTGCGGGTGAGGGCCTGCATCAGCGCGCCGGACAGGCCGAGCGCGGCGCCCGTCGTCAGACCCAGCAGGGTGCGGGGCACCCGCACCGACCAGACGACGTTGTCGACGAGAGGGCTGGGCGGACGGCCCAGGACCGCGCGCACGACCTGGTCGAGCGGGACGTTCAGCGCGCCCAGCGCCACGGACAGCAGGGACAGGGCGATGAGGAGGGTGACGACGAGGGTCGCCAGCACCGCGGTGCGAAGCCTTCTGCCTGAAGCCACTTGCCGGTCTCCATGTCGCGGTCCGGGGGTCTCGCCGGGGTGCCGTCGGGTCATCGCCCCTCGTGCGGACCCCTGTTGGCGGACCGCCGGGCACTCCTGTCAGCAGGTTAGGTGAGCATAACCTCAGCCGATGTGACTTGGGTCCGTGGTTCCGGAAGGGGGCTATCAAGTAAGGCAACGCTTACCTTACTATTCGAGCGGCCGCGGCTCCGCTGAGCCGTTCCACACCGCACCGGGAGGCACGGGCAGCTGTGTCGGGCAACACGCGTTCTTCTGCACAGGTGACGGCGACGGACTACTGGCGGCGGCGGTTCGCCGCACCGGTACCGCAACCCGCACTGCCGCTGGACTTTCCGCACCCGCCCCGCCAGGAGGGGACGGCGCCGCGCGCGCGGCGCGCGGCCGCGCTGGAGGCGACCGCCGACGAGACGGCCCGACTCGCCGCCCTCGTGGCCCTGCTGCACCGCTACGGCGGCGCGGCGGCGACCGGGACGGCGGTGGCGCACGAGGGGCTGCCGCTGCGCGTCGCGGTCGACGGCGACACCCCGTTCGCCGAACTGTGCGCACGGGTCACGGAGGCACGCGCGCAGGCCGCGGCCCACCGCCTGCCGACCGCCGAGCTGCTGGCACTCCTCGCCCCCGAACCCTTCCGCGGCGGCGGGCTGTTGTGCGCCACCGGCTTCGGCGGCGCGCCCTGGGACGAGGGCGGCCCGCTGGACCTGGCCCTGACCGTGGCCGACGGGGAGGTCTCGGCGGACTACCGGACCGACCTCTTCCAACCCGCCACCGTCGACCGGATCCTCGGCCACTACCGCACACTCCTCGCCGACGCCCTCGCCCGCCCGTCCACCCCGGTCGCCGGCCTGGAACTCCTCGACGACGAGGAACGGCACCGGATCCTGCACGACTGGAACGACACCGCCCACGACGTCCCCGCGCTCACCTGGCCGCGGATGTTCGCCGAGCAGGTCGCCGCCCGTCCGCACGAGGTGGCCCTCGTCCACGAGGACGTCCGCCTCACCTACGCCGAACTCGACGCGCGCGCGGCCCGGCTGGCGCACGCCCTGGTGGCCCGGGGCGCCGGTCCGGAGGCCGTGGTCGCCCTCGCCGTACCGCGCTCGGCCGACATGATCGTCGCGGAGGTCGCCGTCCTGAAGGCGGGCGCGGCCTATCTGCCCGTCGACACCGACTACCCGGCCGACCGCATCGCCTACATGCTCGCCGACGCCCGGCCGGTCTGCCTCGTCACCACCGCCGAGATCCTGCCCGACCTGCCCCCGGACACCGATCCGCTGGTCCTCGACGCCCCGGACACCGTCGCCGAGCTGGCCGGCCGCCCCGCGCACGGCCCGTCGGCCGCCGACGGGCTGACGGCCGCGCACGCGGCCTACGTGATCTACACCTCCGGCTCCACCGGCCGCCCCAAGGGGACCGTGCTCTCGCACGCCGGTGTCGCGGGGCTGGTCGCGACGCAGCGGGAGCGCTTCGGGATCGGCCCGCACAGCCGGGTCCTCCAGTTCGCCTCGCCCAGCTTCGACGTGGCGTTCTGGGACCTGTGCCTCGGCCTGCTGTCCGGCGGCCGGCTGGTCGTCGTGCCCGCCGACCGCCGGGTGCCGGGCGCACCGCTCGCCGACTACGCGAACGAGCACGGCATCACCTTCATGATCCTGCCGCCCGCCCTGCTGGCCGCCCTGCCCGAGGATGTGCGACTCCCGCCGGAGGCAACCCTGCTGGCCGGTACGGAGCGGGTGTCGCCCGAGCTGGTCGGCCGGTACGCGCGCGGCCGGATGATGTTCAACGCCTACGGCCCGACCGAGGCCACCACCAACTCCACGCTGGGCCTGTGCGATCCGGACACCCCGTCCGGCACCATCGTGCCGATCGGCGTGCCCGACCCCGGGACCCGCGCCTACGTCCTCGACGACCGGCTGCGGCCGGTCCCCGCCGGTGTCACGGGAGAGCTCTACCTCGGCGGCGCCGGCCTGGCCCGCGGCTACCTCGGCCGCCCCGGCCTGACCGCCGAACGCTTCGTCGCCGCCCCCGCCGACCTCGCCGCCGCGCCCGGCGACCGGCTCTACCGCACCGGCGACCTCGTGCGCTGGAAGGCGGACGGACGGCTGGAGTTCCACGGCCGCGTGGACAGCCAGGTCAAGATCCGCGGCTTCCGCGTCGAGCCCGGCGAGATCGAGTCCGTCCTGCGCTCCCACCCGGCCGTCGACCAGGCCGCCGTCGTCGTCCGCGAGGACCGTCCCGGCGAACGGCGCCTCGCCGCCTACGTCGTGCCCTCGCTGGAGGCCGGCCCGGAGGCGGCCGCCGAGGCCGGTGTCGCCGACTGGAAGGACCTGCACGAACTGCTGTACTCCGCGGCGGGTTCGGAGGGCTTCGAGGAGAACTTCGCCGGATGGAACAGCATGTACGACGGGCTGCCCATCCCCCTCGCCGACCTGCGCGAGTGGCGTGCGGCGACCCTCGACCGGATCCGCGCCCTGCGGCCCCGGCGCGTGCTGGAGATCGGCGTCGGCTCCGGCCTGCTGCTGTCCCGGCTCGCCCCGGACTGCGAGGCGTACTGGGGCACCGACCTGTCCGAGGAGGCCGTACGGGCCCTGGCCGCCCAGGTGCCGGCCGTCCCCGGCCTCGCCGACCGGGTCACCCTGCTGGCCCGGCCCGCGCACGACCTCACCGGGCTGCCCGAGGGCCACTTCGACACGATCGTCGTCAACTCCGTCGTCCAGTACTTCCCCGGCGGCGACTACCTCACCGGCGTGCTGCGCGCCGCCATGGACCTGCTCGCGCCCGGTGGCGCCCTCTTCGTCGGCGACGTACGCAACCTGCGGCTGCTGCGCACCCTGAGCGCGGCCGTCGAGGGCGGACGGGTGCGGGACGAGAGGGACGAGAGGGACGAGGACAAGGAGGCCCTGCGCGCCGCCGTGGACCGGGCGCTCGCCTGGGAGGGCGAACTCCTCGTCGACCCCGACTACTTCACCACTCTCGACGGCCTCACCGCGGACATCCGGATCAAGCGCGGCACCCACCACAACGAACTCACCCGGTACCGCTACGACGTGGTCCTGCGCGCGCGGGCCGACGGGGCCGACGGGGACCGGGAGGCGCCCGAGTCGCCCTGGCCCGCGCTCGGTTCGGTCCACGCCCTCGACACCCTGCTCGCCGGTGACCCGGGGCAGCTGCGGGTCACCGGCATCCCCAACGCCCGGCTCGCCGACGACCTGGCCGCGCTCGACGCCCTCCGGGACAGCAGCAGACCGGCCGACGCCCCCCACGGAGTGGACCCCGAGTCCCTCCACGAGACCGCCGCACGCCACGGCTACGAGGCCACGCTCACCTGGAACGGGGACGCCGAGGACGGCAGCCTGGACGCCGTCTTCGCGCCCGCCGGGAACAGCCTCGCCGTCCGGTACCGTCCCGGCGGCGGCCACCCGCTCACCAACCGTCCGGCACCCTTCCGCAACGTCACCGCGCTGATGACGGCCCTGCGCCGGCACGCCGCCGAGTACCTGCCCGACTACATGGTGCCGGCCGCCCTCGTCCCGCTGGACCGGCTGCCGGTCACCCCCAGCGGCAAGCTCGACGCCGCCGCCCTGCCCGTGCCCGACCTCACCCGGACCGGCGCCGGACGGGCGCCCGGCACGGAGCGCGAGCGGCTGCTGTGCGGTCTGTACGCACGGGCGCTGAAGGTGCCCTCGGTGGGCGTCGACGACGACTTCTTCGCGCTCGGCGGCGACAGCATCGTCGCCGTCCAGCTCCTCGTCCTGGCCCGCCGGGCCGGCCTGGAGCTGACCGCGCGCGACGTCTTCCGCCACCGTACGGCCGCGGAACTGGCCGGCGCCGCCCGCACCGCGGCGGCGGCCGGCCCGGTGGACGACACCTCGTGGCAGCCGAGCGACGACGAACTCGCCTCCCTGCAGGGAGAGTCCGCTGTCACGGTCGAGGAGACGCTGCCCCTCGGTCCGCTCCAGGAGGGCTTCTTCTTCCACGCCCTGATGGACGGCGCCGAACACGACACGTACGTCGTGCAGCAGGTCGTCGAGCTGTCCGGCCCGGTCGACGGCGCCCTTCTGCGCCGGGCGGCGCAGCGGCTCCTCGACCGGCACGCCCCGCTGCGCGCCTGCTTCCGGCAGACGCCCGACGGCCGTCCCGTCCAGATCATCGCCGCCGGCCTCGAACTGCCCTGGCGCGAGGTCGACCTGGCCGCACAGGACGACCTCGCGGTCCGGCGCGCCCTCGCCGAGGCCGTCGCCGCCGACGAACGGGCCCACCGCTTCGACCTGGCCCGGCCGCCGCTGGTCCGCTGCGCGCTGATCCGCCTCGGCGAGGAGCGCAGCCGACTTGTCCTGACGTTCCATCACATCGTCGCGGACGGCTGGTCGCTGCCGATCCTGCACCGCGAACTGCTGGCCCTGTACGGCGACGACCCGGCGCCCCTGCCCGAGGTCGCCCCGTACCGCGGCTACCTCCGCCGGATCGCCGGCGCCGACCGCGAGGCCGCCCGGGCGGCCTGGCGCACCGCGCTCGCCGGGGTCGAGGAGCCCACCCGGCTGGTCGAGGCCCCGGCGGCCGCCGGACCCGTCGAACCCGCCCAGATCCGGGTGGAGCTGTCCGAGCGGGTCACCGCCCGGCTCACCGCCCGCGCCCGGGAGCGCGGGGTGACCCTCGGCACCCTCGTGCAGGGCGCGTGGGGAGTGCTCGTCGGCCGCATGACGGGCCGTCAGGACGTGCTGTTCGGGACCACCGTGGCCGGGCGCGACGCCGCCGTCGACGGCATCGAGTCGATGATCGGCCTGTTCATCAACACGCTGCCCACCCGGCTGCGCTGGACGCAGGGCGACACCCTCGGCGCTCTGCTGGAGCGGCTCCAGGAGGAGCAGAGCGCACTGCTCGACCACCAGCACCTCGGCCTCGCCGACATCCAGCGGGCCGCCGGGCACACCGGCGGCGGCGAACTCTTCGACACCCTCGTGGTGTTCGAGAACTACCCCGGTGGCGAGAGCGCCCCGGGCATCACCGACCCCACCGGCGCGATCACCGTCGCCGGGCACGCCTTCCACGACGCCGTGCACTACCCCCTGGCCCTCATCGTCAAGCCCGGCCGCCGTCTCGACCTGCGGCTGAAGCACCACGCCCGGCGCCTGGACGCCGACGCCGCGCAGTCCCTCGCCGACCGGCTCACCCTCGTCCTGAACGCCCTGGCCGACGATCCCGCCGCCCGGGTCGCCGACCTCGAACTGCTCACCCCGCGCGAGCTGGCCGGCGCCCACCCGACGGGGGAGTCCCGGCCGGTCCCGGCCACCACGCTGGCCGCCGCGTTCGCCGCGCAAGCTGCCCGGACCCCGGACGCCACCGCCGTCGTGTTCGACGGTACGACCCCCCTCACCTACGCCCAACTGAATGTGAGGGCAGAGGAGTTGGCCGGCCGTCTGCGGGCCCGGGGTGCGGGCCGCGAGCGGTTCGTCGCGGTCGCCGTACCGCGCTCCGCCGAGCTGATGGTGGCGCTGC
Organism: Streptomyces sp. NPDC060002; assembly: GCF_042737245.1. Taxonomy (NCBI): domain Bacteria; kingdom Bacillati; phylum Actinomycetota; class Actinomycetes; order Kitasatosporales; family Streptomycetaceae; genus Streptomyces; species Streptomyces sp. NPDC060002. The sequence goes on along the minus strand of NZ_JBHWUW010000015.1, from coordinate 102,337 downwards.
TGGCCGTCCTGAAGTCGGGGGCCGCGTATCTGCCCCTGGACCTGGACTACCCGGCCGAGCGGCTCGCGTACACGCTGACCGACTCCGGGGCGACCACGGTCGTCACGACGGCACGGGACGCGGGACGGCTGCCGTCGGCCGAGGGCCTCGACGTGATCGACGTCGACGACGTGACCGGCGCGGCCGACGCGGACGCGGCGGCGGACGGCATCCCGCCGGCCGGCCCCGTGCGCCCGGCCCGCCCCGACGACCCCGCCTACCTCATCTACACCTCCGGCTCCACCGGCCGCCCCAAGGGCGTCGTCGTCACCCACCGCGCCATCGTCAACCGGCTGGCCTGGATGCAGGGCGCGTACGGCCTCGGCCCCGACGACCGGGTGCTCCAGAAGACGCCGTCCAGCTTCGACGTGAGCGTCTGGGAGTTCTTCTGGGCGCTGTGCGAGGGCGCCGCCGTCGTCCTCGCCGCGCCGGACGGACACCGCGACCCCGCCTACCTGGCCCGCCTGATCCGCGCCGAGGGCGTGACGACGGCGCACTTCGTGCCGTCGATGCTGGAGGCGTTCCTCGCGTCCGACGAGGTCACCGCCGACCCCGCGTGGGCGGGCAGCCTGCGCCGCGTGTTCAGCAGCGGCGAGGCCCTGGCCGGGACCGCGGCCCGCCGCTGGCACGACCTGACCGGGGTGCCGCTGCACAACCTCTACGGCCCCACCGAGGCCGCCGTCGACGTGACGCACCACGCCTACGACGGCGCGTCCGACACCACCGTGCCCATCGGGCGGCCGGTGTGGAACACCGGCCTGCGCGTGCTCGACCCCTGCCTGCGCCCGGTCCCCGACGGGGTGCCCGGCGAGCTGTACCTGACCGGCGTCCAGCTGGCCCGCGGCTACCACCGGCGCCCCGCGCTCACCGCCGACCGGTTCGTCGCCGACCCGTACGCCGACGAGCCCGGCTCCCGCATGTACCGCACCGGTGACCTGGTGCGCCGTCGGCCCGACGGCGTCCTCGACTACCTCGGCCGCACCGACCGGCAGGTCAAGCTGCGCGGCAACCGGGTCGAACCCGGCGAGATCGAGGCCGCGCTGACCCGCCACCCGGCCGTCGCCCGGGGCGCGGTCGTCGTCCGCGACCAGCGCCTCGTCGCCTACGCGGTCCCGGCGGCCGGAACCGCCGTCGACCCCGCCGAGCTGCGCGCCGCCCTCGCGGAGGCGCTGCCCGCGCCCCTGGTCCCCGAGGCGTACGTCGTCCTCGCCGACCTCCCGCTCACCCCCAGCGGCAAGCTCGACCGGGCCGCGCTGCCCGCCCCCGAGGCCGAGCGCGCCGCCCGCCGGGAGCCCGCAGGCCCGCTGGAACGGCGGCTCACCGAGATCTTCGCGGCCGTCCTCGGCGTCGAGGACGCCGGCCCCGACGACGACTTCTTCCGGCTCGGCGGCGACAGCATCAGCTCCATCGGCGTCGCCGGCCGGGCCCGGGCGGCCGGCCTGGACCTCAGCCCGCGCGACGTGTTCACCCACCGCACCCCCACGGCCCTGGCGACGGCGGCCGGAGCCGTGCCGGCGGCCCCGGCCGCCGACCGGGCCCCCGCGGCCCCCTCCCCCTTCACCCTCACCGACGCCGAGCACGCCCGCGTCCGCGCCCTGGCCGCCCCGGCGGCGGTCGCCGACGTCTGGCCGCTGGCCCCCCTCCAGGAGGGCCTGTTCTTCCACTCGGCGTACGACGAGGGCGCCCTCGACGTCTACACCGTCCACGAGAGCTTCGACTTCGCGACCCGGCTCGACACCGGCCGGCTGCGCGCCGCCGTCCGCACCCTCCTCGCCCGCAACCCGGGCCTGCGGGCCGGCTTCACCAGCGAGGGCCTGGACCAGCCGGTGCAGTTCATCGTCGAGGATCCGGAGGTCCCGCTCGAGGAGGTCGACCTCTCCCACCTCCCCGCCGCCGAACAGGATCTGCGTCTGCGGGAGTTGACGGACGCGGAGCGCGAGAGCCGGTTCGACCTGTCGGCGCCCCCGCTGTTCCGGCTGCTCCTGCTGCGCCTGGGCGCGGAGCGCGGCGACCGGCTCGTCATCGGCCGTCATCTGATCCTCTGGGACGGCTGGTCGGCCTGGCTGTTCCTCGACGAGCTGTTCGCGCTCTACGAGACGGGCGGCGACGCGGGCGCCCTTCCCGAGCCCGGCAGCTACCGCGACTACCTGACCTGGCTGGAGCGGCAGGACGACACCGCCGCCACAGCCGCCTGGCGCACCGCCCTGGCCGGTCTCGACGAGCCCACCCTGCTGGCCCCGGCCGCGGCCGACGGCCTCGAACCGGTCATCCCCGACCAGCTCGACATCCGTCTGTCCGCCGAGCTAGGCGACCGGCTGCGGGAGACCGGCCGCGCCCACGGGCTGACCCTGAACACACTCCTCAACGCGGCCTGGGCGCTCACCCTCGCCTCCGCCACCGGCCGCCCCGACGTGGTGTTCGGCACCACCGTCGCCGGCCGGCCCAGCGAGGTCCCGGACGTCGGCGACATCATCGGGCTCTTCCTCAACACGGTTCCCACCCGGATCGTCCTCGACCCCGCCGAGCCGGTCCTCGGACTGCTCCGCCGCATCCAGGGCGAACGCCTCGACCTCATGCCGTACGAGCACCTCGGCCTCGGCGTGCTCCAGGCCGAGACCGGACACCGCAAGCTCTTCGACACCCTGTTCGTGCTGCGCGACAACGACACCGAGGAACGGCTGGCGGACCTGCGCGCCCGGCACGGCGCCACGGCCGTCGCCAACGTCGACGCCACCCACTACCCGGCCAACCTCGTCATCACCCCGGGCCGCCGGATCGCCGTCACCCTCACCCACCGCCCCGACCTCGTCCCCACCGACCGGGCGCGCGCCCTCCTCGACCGGTTCGCGCTGCTCCTCGACCGCCTGAGCGCCGACCTCACGGTGCCCGTCGGCTCCCTCGACCCGCTGCTGCCCGCCGAGCACGAGGCGCTGCGCGCGGAGTCGGCGGCGAGCCGGGTGCCCGGCCCCGAGGACACCGTCGCCGATCTGCTGGCCGCGCAGGCCGGGCGCACCCCGGACGAGCGGGCCCTCGTCTTCGGCGAGCGCACCCTGACGTACGCCGAACTCGACGCGGCCGTGAACCGCACGGCCCGGCTGCTGATCGACCGGGGCGCGGGCCCCGAGCGGGTCGTCGCCCTCGGGCTGCCGCGCTCCCTGGACACGGTGGTCGCGCTCTTCGCGGTCCTGCGCACCGGCGCCGCCTACCTGCCGCTGGAGCTGGACCATCCGGCCGACCGGCTCTCCCTGATGCTGGCCGACGCCCGTCCGCTCCTGCTGCTCACCACCCGGGCCGTCTCCGCCACGCTGGACGGCGAGATGACCCGGGTGCTGCTCGACGACCCGGAGACCGGGCGGGAGCTGGCCGCTCAGCCGGACGCCCCCGTCCGGCTCCGCTTCAGCCTCGAACACCCCGCGTACGTCATCTACACCTCCGGCTCCACCGGCCGGCCCAAGGGCGTCGTCACCCCCTACCGGGGCCTGACGAACATGCAGCTCAACCACCAGAAGGAGATCTTCGCCCCGGCCATCGCCTCGGCCGGGGGGCGGCGGCTGCGCATCGCGCACACCGTGTCCTTCGCCTTCGACATGTCGTGGGAGGAACTGCTCTGGCTGGTCGAGGGCCACGAGGTGCACGTGTGCGACGAGGAACTGCGCCGTGACGCCGAGGCGCTGGTCGCCTACTGCGAGCGGCACCGCGTCGACGTCGTCAACGTCACCCCCACCTACGCCCGGCTGCTGATCGAGCAGGGCCTGCTGACGGGTCATGTCCCGCCGCTGGTGCTGCTGGGCGGCGAGGCCGTCCCGGAGACGGTGTGGACGGCCCTGCGCGACGCCGAGGGGACGTACGGCTACAACCTGTACGGACCGACCGAGTACACCATCAACACCCTCGGCGGCGGCACCCTCGACAGCGACACCCCCACCGTCGGCCGCCCCATCCGGGGCACCCGCGCCCACATCCTCGACGCCTGGCTGCGCCCGGTGCCCGAGGGGGTGCCCGGTGAGCTGTACATCGCCGGCATCGGCCTGGCCCGCGGCTACCTCGACCGGCCCGCCCTGACCGCGGAACGCTTCGTCGCCGACCCGTTCGGGGAGCCCGGCGAACGCATGTACCGCACCGGCGACCTGGTGCGCAGGAACCCCGACGGCAACCTCGGCTTCCTCGGCCGCACCGACGACCAGGTCAAGATCCGCGGCTACCGCGTCGAACCCGGTGAGATCGAGACCGCCCTCAGCGCTCACCCACTGGTCGCCCAGGCCGCCGTCGTGGTCCGCGACGAACGCCTCGTCGGCTATGTCGTGCCCTCCGGCGCCGACTCCGCGGAGCGCTCCGCGGCCGAGGCCGCGCAGGTCGGGGAGTGGCAGGAGATCTACTCCGACGAGTACGAGGAGATCGGCACCGCCGTCTTCACCGAGCGGTACGACGGCTGGGACAGCTCCTACGACGGGCGGCCCATCCCCTTCGAGGAGATGCACGAGTGGCGTGAGGCGACCCTGGCCCGCATCGGCGCCCTGCGCCCCCGCCGCATCCTCGAGATCGGCGTCGGCTCGGGCCTGCTGCTGTCCCGGCTCGCCCCGGCCGCGGAGGCGTACTGGGCGACCGACTTCGCCGCCCCCGTCATCCGCAAGATCGGTGAGGAGGTGCGGCGCGACCCGGCCCTCGCCGCCAAGGTCGAACTGCGCTGCCGGCCGGCCGAGGATCTCAGCGGCCTGCCCACCGGATACTTCGACACGATCGTCATCAACTCCGTCATCCAGTACTTCCCGGGCATCGGCCACCTCGCCGCCGTGCTGCGCGGCGCCATGGGCCTGCTCGCGCCCGGCGGCGCCCTGTTCGTCGGCGACGTCCGCAACCTGCGGCTGGCCCGCACCTTCCACACCGAGATCCAGCGCGCCCGCGGCACCGCCGAGGCCGACCTGGCGGCGGCGGTGGAGCGCGGCCTGCGGCTGGAGAAGGAACTCCTCGTCGACCCCGACTTCTTCACCACCCTCGGCTACGGGGCCGACCTGCGCACCAAGCGCGGCCACCACCACAACGAGCTGAGCCGGCACCGCTACGACGTCGTCCTGTACGCCGACGAGCCGGACGTACGGCTGGACGGTGTGCCGGCGGTCGACTGGGCCACGGCCGGCACCATCGGCGAACTCGTGCGCGGGGACCGGTCCGGCGCCGAGAGCATCGGCGAACTGCTGGGCGGCAACCGGTCCGCGACCGGCGGCGCCGGCCGGCACCCGCGCGGCGGACGGCCCGCGGGCCTGCGTCTGACCGGCCTGCCCGACGGCCGTATCTCCGGGACGGGCGTCGACCCCGAGCACCTGCACGAACTCGGCGCGGCCGCCGGATACCGGGTGCTGACCACCTGGTCGGCGCGGGCCGGCACGTTCGACGCGGTGTTCCTGGCCGCCGACGCCGCCGAACCGCGCCTCACCGGCGGCCTGTTCCGCGCCGGCGGCGGCGCCCACCCCTACGCCAACGACCCCACCGCCGCCCGCGAGGCGAGCGCCCTGGTGCGCCGGCTGCGCGAGGACCTGGGCCGTGAACTGCCCGACTACATGGTCCCGGCCGCCTTCGTCACCGTCGACGGCCTGCCCATGAACGCCAACGGCAAGCTCGACGTGCGCGCCCTGCCCGACGCCGAGCCCGCCGTCGCGCTCGGCGGCGGACGCGGCCCGCGGACCCCGCGGGAGGAGGTGCTGTGCCGGCTGTTCGCGGAGGTGCTGGGGCTGCCCGAGGCCGGCGCCGAGGACAACTTCTTCGACCTGGGCGGCCACTCGCTGCTCGCCACCCGGCTGGTCAGCCGCGCCCGCACCGAGCTGGGCGCCGAACTCGCCATCCGTGACCTCTTCGAGGCGCCCACCCCCGGGCTGCTCGCGGGCCGCGCGGACCTCGGCAAGCCCGCCCGGCCCCCGCTCACGGCGGTCGCCGAACGGCCCGAGCGCATCCCGCTGTCCGCCGCCCAGCGACGGCTGTGGCTGGTGGAACGCCTCACCGGCTCCCCGGCCGAGGGCGCCGGCGGGGGAGCGGCCTACAACTTCCCGCTCGTCCTGCGGCTGCGCGGGCCGCTCGACGTGCCCGCGCTGCAGGCCGCGCTGCGTGAGGTGACGGCACGGCACGAGTCGCTGCGCACCCTGGTCGCCGCACACGACGGTGTGCCGTTCCAGCGGATCCTGTCCGCCGAGGAGGCGCAGCCCTCGTTCACCGTGACCGACTGCGCCGAGGACGGCCTGCCCGCGCTGATCGCGTCCGCCCAGCGCCGCCCCTTCGATCTGGCGCGGGAACTACCGGTGCGCGCCGAGGTGTTCCGGCTTTCGGCCGAGGAGCACGTGGTCGCGATCGTGCTGCACCACATCACCACCGACGAGTGGTCCGACCGGCCGTTCCTGGCCGACCTGAACACCGCGTACGCGGCCCGCGCGGCGGGCGCCGCCCCCGACTGGGCGCCGCTGCCCGTGCAGTACGCCGACTACACCCTGTGGCAGGACCGTCTCCTCGACCAGCTCGGCGAGCGCCAACTGGGCTACTGGAGCCAGGCGTTGCGCGGACTGCCGGAGGAGCTGGCGCTGCCCCTGGACCGGACCCGTCCGGCGGAGCCCACCGGGCGCGGCGGCACCGTACGCCGCCGGGTGCCCGTGGAGACCGGCCGGGCCCTGCGCGAGCTGTCCGCCGCCACCGGCACCAGCATGTTCATGCTGTTCCAGGCCGCCACCGCGGCACTCCTGCACCGGCTGGGCGCGGGCGACGACATCCCGCTCGGCGCCCCGATCGCCGGACGCACCGACAGCGAACTCGACGACCTGGTCGGCTTCTTCGTCAACACCCTCGTCCTGCGCACCGACCTGTCCAGCCCCAACGGCGAAGAACTGACGTTCCGTCAACTACTGGCCCGCGTAAGGGAGTCGTCCCTGGCCGCCTTCGAGCACCAGGACATCCCCTTCGACCGGGTGGTGGAGGCCGTCAACCCGCCCCGAGCGGCCGGCCGCAACCCCCTCTTCCAGGTCATGCTCGGCTACCACCACCGCCCCGACGGCGACCCGGACACCCTGCTGGGCCTGCCCGCCGACTGGTACGACATGGACACCGGCACGGCCAAGTTCGACCTCGACTTCACCTTCGTCGACGAGTCCGACGTCTCCGGGCGTGTCACGCTCCTGCTGGAGTACGCCACCGACCTGGCCGACGCCGGCACCGCGGCCCTGCTCGCCGAACGCCTCGCCCTCCTGCTCGAACGGGCCGTCGGCGCGCCGGACGCCCCGCTCGCGGGCCTCGACATCCTGACGCCGGACGAGCGGGGACACGCCCTCGGCGCCTGGAACGACACCGCCCACCCGGTCGAGACCCGCTCCGTCCCGGAGATCCTCGCCGACACCGCCCGCCGCCACCCCGAGCGCACCGCCCTGGTCACCGGCCCGGCCGACGCCCCGCGCCGCACCACCTTCCGCGGACTGCGGGCCAGGGTGGACGAGCTGGCGGCGCGACTGCGCGCCCACGGCGTCACGCCCGGCACGGTCGTGGGGCTCGCGCTGCCCCGCGACGAGATGGTGCCCGCCCTGCTCGGCGTCCTCGCCTCCGGGGCCGCCTACCTGCCCCTGGACCCGGAACTCCCGTCCAGCCGGCTGCGGTTCATGCTCACCGACGCGGCACCCGTCTGCCTGCTCACCACCACCGCGCTCACCGACCGCCTCCCCGCCGCCCCGGCCGTACCGCGGCTGCTGCTCGACGCCCCGTGGCCGGCGGCCGAACGGAGTGCGGACGGTCCGCCGCCGCACCCGCGGCAGGCCGCCTACACCCTCTACACCTCCGGCTCCACCGGCCGCCCCAAGGGCGTCATCGGCACCCACCGCGGCCTGAGCAACCTCTACGCCTCCCATCTGCGCGACCTGATCGAACCGGCCGTCCGCGACACCGGACGGGACGCGCTGCGCGCCGTCCACGCGGCCTCCTTCAACTTCGACGGCTCCTGGGAGCCGCTGCTGTGGCTGCTCGCCGGCCACGAACTGCACGTCGTCGACGAGGCGACCGTGCCCGACCCGGCCGCCCTGCTGAGCCGGCTCACCGAGTCGGCGATCGACTTCGTCGACCTGACCCCCACCTACCTGCGCGAACTACTCCACCACGGCTTCCTGGCCGCCGACGGCCCGCACCCCGTCCCGGCCGTCATCGCCGTCGGCGGCGAGGCCACCCCGCCCGCCCTGTGGCAGCGGCTCACCGCCCTGCCCGGCACGGCCGCGCACGACCTGTACGGCCCCACCGAGTGCGCGGTCGACGCCTACGGCTGGCACCACGGCGACAGCGACTGGGCCGCCCCGCTGGACAACATCCGCGCCCACGTCCTCGACGAGCGCCTGCGGCCCGCCCCGGTCGGCGTGCCCGGCGAGCTGTACCTCGCCGGCGAGGGCCTGGCCCGCGGCTATCTGGGCCGCCCGGCCCTGACCGCCGAGCGGTTCGTCGCCGACCCGTTCGGGGCGCCCGGCGAGCGCATGTACCGCACCGGGGACCTGGTGCGCCGCCGGGGCGACGGCACGCTCGTCTTCCTCGGCCGCGCCGACGGTCAGGTCAAACTGCGCGGCTTCCGCGTCGAGCCCGGTGAGATCGAGGCCGCGCTGACCGGGCACCCCGCCGTCTCCGCCGCCGCGGTCGTCGTCCGCGAGGACCGGCCCGGCGCACCGCGGCTGGTCGCGTACGTCGTCGCGGACCGCGCGAGCGGGGCGGAGCCGGACCCGGCCGCCCTGCGCGCCCACACCGCCGCCGCGCTTCCGGAGCACATGGTGCCCGCCGCGTTCGTCGCCCTCGACGCACTGCCCCGCACCGTGAACGGCAAGCTCGACACCGCCGCGCTGCCCGCCCCCGACCCCACGGCGAGCGCCCCCACCGGCGGACGCCTGCCCCGCACCCCGCGCGAGGAACTGGTGTGCGCGGAGTTCGCCGCCGTCCTCGGCGTCGAACGCGTCGGACCCGACGACGACTTCTTCGCGCTCGGCGGCCACTCGCTCATCGCCATGCGGCTGGTCAGCCGGATCCGCACGGTCCTCGGCGCCGCCGGGGGAGGAGTCTCGCTTCGGGCGGTCTTCGACGCGCCGACGCCCGCCCGGCTCGCCGCCCGCCTCGACGCGGACCGCGCCGTGGTCCGTCCCGCGCTCGACGCCGGACGCCCGCACCCCGAGCGGCTGCCGCTGTCCTTCGCCCAGCGCCGGCTGTGGCTGCTGCACCAGGTGGAGGGCCCGAACCCGGCCTACAACATCCCGGCCCTGTGGCGGCTCACCGGCACCCTGGACCGGGCCGCCCTGGAAGCCGCCCTGAACGACGTCGTCGCCCGGCACGCGCCCCTGCGCACCGTGTTCCCGGCGGTGGACGGAGTGCCGTACCAGCACGTCCTGGACCCCGCGCAGGCCCGCGTCCGGCTGGCCACCGCACCCCACGAGGAGCTCGCCGCGCAGGCCGCCCACCCCTTCGACCTCGCGCACGAACTCCCGCTGCGGGCAGTGCTGTTCGAGACGCCGGCACCGGGAGACCGCGACGGCGGCGCGGACGGCCCCGGGGAACACGTCCTGCTGCTCCTGCTGCACCACATCGCCACCGACGAGTGGTCCGACCGGCCGCTGCTCGCCGACCTCGGCACCGCGTACGCGGCCCGTACGGCCGGACGGACCCCCGACTGGGCCCCGCTGCCCGTGAGTTACGCCGACTACACCCTCTGGCAGAGCGACCTCCTGGCGGAGACCGGCGCCGGCCTGCTCGCCCACTGGACCGAGGCCCTGCGCGGGCTCCCGGCCGAACTGGCCCTGCCCACCGACCGTCCGCGGCCGGCCGAGTCCAGTGGGCGCGGCGGCACCGTCGGCTTCACCGTCCCACCGGGCCTGGAACGCGCCCTGCGGGTTCTCGCCCGCGACCACGGCGTCAGCATGTTCATGGTCGCCCAGGCGGCCGTGGCCGCGCTGCTGCACCGGCTCGGCGCGGGCGACGACCTCCCGCTCGGCGCCCCGGTGTCCGGCCGCGACGACGAAGCCCTCGCGGACCTCGTCGGGTTCTTCGTCAACTCCCTGGTCCTGCGCACCGACCTGTCGGGCGATCCCACCTTCGCCGGCCTGCTCGCCCGCGTCCGGGAGACCGACCTGGCCGCCTACGAGCACCAGGACCTGCCCTTCGAACGGCTGGTGGAGGCGCTCAACCCCGAACGCTCCCTCGCCCGGCACCCGTTGTTCCAGGTGATGGTCGTGCACCTCGCGGGCCAGGGCGGCGGCCCCGCCCTGCCCGGGCTGACGGCCCGCCGGGAGAGCGTGGGCCAGGACACCGCCAGGTTCGACCTCAGCTTCGACTTCGTCGAGCAGGGCGACGGCGCCGGCATCCAGGGCTGGATCGAGTACAGCGCCGACCTCTTCGACCAGTCCACCGTCGGACTCCTGGCCCGGCGGCTCGAATCGCTCCTGGAACAGGTCGCCGCGGACCCCGGCCGCCGCGTCGGCACCCTCGACGTGCTGCGCGAGGACGAGCGCGCCCTGGTCCTCACCGAGTGGAACGACACCGCGCGGCCCGTCCCCGGCCTCACCCTGCCGGAGCTGTTCCGCGCCCAGGTCGCCCGCACCCCCGGGGCCACCGCGGTCGTCTTCGAGGACACCGCCCTCACCTACGCCGAACTCGACCTGCGGGTGGAGCGTCTCGCCCACACCCTCGCCGCCCACGGGGCGCGGGCCGAGGCCACCGTGGCCGTCGCGCTGCCGCGCTCCCTCGCCCTCGTGGTGGCGCTGCTCGCGGTCCACCGCTCGGGCGCCGCCTACCTGCCCCTCGACACCGGCTACCCGGCCGAGCGGCTCGCGTACACGCTCACCGACGCCCGGCCGGTCTGCCTGGTCACCGCCGACGGGGTCACCCTCCCGGACACCGGCGTGCCCACCCTGACGGTGGACGCCGACGGCGGCCCCGACCGCCCGGCGCACGCGCCCCTGCCCACCGCCCACGACCCCCGCCACCCCGCCTACGTCATCTACACCTCCGGCTCCACCGGCCGCCCCAAGGGCGTGACGGTGCCCCACGAGGGCATCACCAACCGGCTCCTGTGGATGCAGGACACCTACCGTCTCGGCTCCGGCGACCGGGTCCTGCAGAAGACCCCGGCCGGGTTCGACGTGTCGGTGTGGGAGTTCTTCTGGCCGCTCGTCTCCGGCGCCGCCCTGGTCGTCGCCCGCCCCGAGGGCCACCAGGACCCGGTCTACCTCGCCGGCCTGATACAGCGGCAGCACATCACCACGGCGCACTTCGTGCCGTCGATGCTGCGTGCCTTCCTCGACGAACCGGCCGCGGCCGGGTGCACCGGGCTGCGCCAGGTGATGTGCAGCGGCGAGGAACTGCCCGCTTCGCTGGCCGCCCGCTTCCACCGGACCCTGCCGGGCAGCCGCCTGCACAACCTGTACGGCCCGACGGAGGCGTCCGTCGACGTCACCGCCCACGAGGTGCCCGCCGACCCGGCCGCCGTGCCGATCGGCCGCCCGGTGTGGAACACCCGCACCTACGTCCTCGACGCCGCGCTGCGCCCGGTGCCGCCCGGCGTGAGCGGCGAACTGTACCTGGCAGGAGTCCAGTTGGCCCGCGGCTACCTGGGCCGCCCCGGCCTGACCGCCGAGCGGTTCGTCGCCGACCCGTACGCGGTCGAGCCCGGCGCCCGCATGTACCGCACCGGAGACCTGGCCCGCTGGACCCGGGACGGCGCCCTGGAGTACCTCGGCCGCGCCGACGACCAGATCAAGCTGCGCGGCTTCCGGATCGAGCCCGGCGAGATCGAGACCGTCCTCGCGGCGCACCCGTCCGTCGGCCACGCCACCGTCGTCCTGCGCGACGCGCACCTGATCGCGTACGTGGTCCCGGCCGGGGACGGCGCGCCGGTCAACGCGACGGCGCTGCGCGCCCACGCCGCCGCCGTGCTGCCCGACCACATGGTCCCGGCCGCCGTCGTCACCCTCGACGCCCTCCCGCTCACCCCCAACGGCAAACTGGACCGCCGGGCGCTGCCCGCCCCCGACTTCGCCGCCGAGGTGAGCGACACCCGGCCGCGCACGCCGCTGGAGGAGACCCTAGGCGCGCTCGTCGCGGACGTCCTCGGCCTCGAACGGGTCGGCGTCGAGGACGACTTCTTCTCCCTCGGCGGCGACAGCATCGTCGCCATGCGGCTGGTCGCCCGCGCCCGCGCCGCCGGACTCGCGTTCAGCCCGCGTGACGTGTTCCGGCACAAGTCCGTCGCGGGACTGGCCGGCGTGGCCGCCACCACCGGCCCCGTCCCCGCCGACGCGGACCACGACGACGCCCCCCTGCTCGACCTCACCGACGACGAGCGCGCCGAACTCGCCGCCCTGCCCGCCGGGACCGAGGTCCTGCCCGTCTCCCCGCTCCAGGCCGGCCTGCTCTTCCACGCCGCCCTCGACTCCGGCGAGGAGGGCCCCGACGTGTACACCGTCCAGGTCTCCTACGACCTGGAAGGACCGCTGGACGCCGACCGGCTGCGCGCCGCCGGACAGGCGGTGCTCGACGCGCACGAGAACCTGCGCAGCGGCTTCCGGCACCTGTCCTCCGGGCGGCCCGTCGCCGTCGTACCGCGCACCGCCGTGCTCCCCTGGCGGCAGCTCGACCTCACCGGCCCGGACGCCGGCCCGGACGCCGGCCCGGACGCCGGCCCGGACGCCGGCCCGGACGCCGGCCCGGACGCCGGCCCGGACGCCGGCCCGGACGCCGGCCGGGTCGACGACGCGGACGCCTGGACCCGGCTGCTCGGTCAGGAGCGGCGCCGCTTCGACCCCGAACGCCCGCCGCTGCTGCGGCTGTTGCTGGCCCGGCTCGGCCCGGACCGGCACCGGCTCGTGCTCTCGCACCAGCACCTCCTGCTGGACGGCTGGTCGCTGCCGCTGCTCACCGCGGAGCTGTGGGCGCGCTACGAGGGCCGCACCCCGGCCGCGCCGGCCCCGTACCGCGAGCATCTGCGGCTGCTGGCCGCCCAGGACCCGGCCGCCTCGGCCGCCACGTGGGCCGACGTCCTCGGCGGTCTCGCCGAGCCCACCCGGCTCGCGCCCGTCGACGCCGACCGTGCCGCCGCCGTGCCGCACACCCACACCGTCGAACTGGACGCCGTCCGCACGGCGGAGCTGGAGGCGTTCGCCCGCGGCCGGGGCGTCACCCTGAACACCCTCGTCCAGGCCGCCTGGGGTGTCCTCCTCGGCCGGCTCACCGGACGGGAGGACGTGGTGTTCGGCGCGACCGTCGCCGGCCGCTCGCCCGAACTGGCCGGGGCCGAGTCGATGATCGGCCTGTTCATCAACACCGTGCCCGTCCGGGTGCGGGTCCGTCCGCAGGAGAGCACCGCCGGTCTGCTGGCCCGGCTCCAGGACGAGCAGTCCCGGCTCATCGCCCATCAGCACCTCGGCCTCGCCGACATCCAGCGGACCGCCGGACTCGGCGAACTCTTCGACACCCTGGTGGTGTTCGAGTCGTACCCGGTGACCGAGGCGGACCAGGAGGGCGCCGGACCGCGCGTCACGGTCCGCGACCACGAGGACTCCACCCACTACCCGTTCGCGTGGGCCGTCGAGCCCGCCGAACGGCTTCGGCTGACCGCCGAGTTCCGCCCCGAGCTGTTCACGCAGGCCACCGTACGGCGGATCACGGACGCCCTGACCGCCCTGCTCACCGGCATGGCGGCCGACCCCGACCGCCCGGTCGGGCGGCTCGACCTGCTCGGCCCCGCCGACCGGCACACCGTCCTCGAGACCTGGAACGACACCGCGCCGCCCGTACCGGCGGCCGGGCGGCCGGGCACCGTGCCCGAACTGTTCGCCGCCCAGGCCGCCGCCGCCCCGGACGAGGTCGCCGTCACCGACGACTCGGTGACCTGGACGTTCGCCGAACTCGACGCCCGCACCGACCGGTTGGCCCGGATCCTCGCCGGGCACGGCGCCGGCCCCGAGCGGATCGTCGCCCTCGCCCTGCCCCGCACCGCCGACCACATCGCCGCGATCCTCGCCGTGCTGAAGGCGGGCGCCGCCTATCTGCCCCTCGACCCCGACCTGCCCGGGTCCCGGCTCACCGGCATGCTCGACGACGCCCGCCCGCTCCTGGTCCTGGCCACCGAGGAGGCCGCCCGCGCGCTGCCCGCCACCGACGTCCCGGTGCTGCTCCTCGACGCCCTGGCCGACGCCCTCACCGACGCGTCGCGCGCCGCCCCGGCCGACGGCCTGCCGGAGGCGGAACCCACCGCCCCCGCCCCCGACCACCCCGCCTACGTCATCTACACCTCCGGCTCGACGGGCCGCCCCAAGGGCGTCGTCGTCACCCAGCGCGGTATCGCCAACCTCTTCCACAGCCACCGCCACGACCTGCACGAAGCGGCCCGGCGCCGCACCGGACGCCGGCACCTGCGCGTCGGGCACGCCTGGTCCTTCTCCTTCGACGCCTCCTGGCAGCCGCAGCTGTGGCTGCTGGACGGGCACGCCCTGCACATCGCGGACGACGACACCCGCCGCGACCCCGAACTCCTCACCGCCTTCATCCGCGACCGGGGCATCGACTTCATCGAGGTCACCCCCTCACTGCTCGCCCGGATGGCGGACAGCGGGCTGATCGGCCCGGAGGGCGACTGCCCGCTCTCCGTGGTCGGCTTCGGCGGCGAGGCGGTGCCCCCGTCGCTGTGGGCGCGGCTGGCCGCGCTGCCGGACACCGAGGCGGTCAACCTGTACGGCCCCACCGAGGCCACCGTCGACGCGCTCGTCGGCCGGGTCCGCGACAGCGCGAGCCCGGTCGTCGGACGCCCCGTCCACCACTCCCGCGCCTATGTGCTGGACACCGCGCTGCGCCCGGTCCCGCCCGGCGTCACCGGCGAGCTGTACCTGTCGGGACCGGGCCTGGCCCGCGGCTACCTCGGCCGGCCGGACCTGACCGCCGAACGCTTCGTCGCCGACCCGTTCGGGGCGCCCGGTGCGCGCATGTACCGCACCGGCGACCTGGCCCGCTGGACCGAGGACGGCCTGCTGGAGTTCGCCGGCCGCACCGACGACCAGGTCAAGATCCGCGGCTACCGGGTCGAACTCGCCGAGATCGAGGCCGCGCTTGACACCCACCCGGCCGTCGCGCAGACGGTCGTCGTGGCCCGCGAACACCGGCCCGGCGTACGGCAGCTCATCGCGTACGCCGTCGTCCCGGACGGTACGCGGGACCCGGCCGCGCTGCGCGCCCATGCCGCCGCCGCGCTGCCCGACTACATGGTCCCGGCCGCCGTGGTCGCCGTGGACCGGCTGCCGCTGCTGTCCAACGGCAAGCTCGACCGGGCCGCCCTGCCCGCCCCGGACTTCACCGCCGCGGGCGGCGGCCGGGCCCCTGCGAGCGACGCCGAGCGCACCCTGCGCGACCTGTTCGCGGACGCCCTCGGGCTGCCCGCCGAGGCGGTCGGCACGGACGACGACTTCTTCTCCTTCGGCGGCGACAGCATCATCGCGATGCAGCTCGTCGCGCGGGCCCGGGCCGGCGGCCTGCGGGTCACCCCCCGACAGGTCTTCCAGCACCGCACCGTCGCCGCGCTGGCCGCCGTCGCGGTCCCGCTCGGCGCCGACGAACGGCACGCCGCCCACGACGACGGCACCGGCACGGTCCCGCTCACCCCGATCATGCGCGCCCTGCTGGAACGCGGCGGCCCCCTCGCCGCCTACCACCAGGCGGCCCTGGTCCGCACCCCGGCCGACCTGACCGAACCCGGACTGCTGGCCGTGCTCACGGCGCTCGCCGCCCGGCACGACATGCTCCGGGCCCGGCTGGTCCGCGACCCGGAGCGGACCCTGCGGGTTCCCCCGGCCGAGGACACCGACGTCAGCTCCTGGCTCACCCGGGCCGACGTGCGAGGCGCGGACGAGGCCGGACTGCGCGCCGCCGTCTCCGCCCACGCCGAGACGGCACGGGCCGGGCTCGACCCCGATGCCGGGGCGATGGTGCGGGCGGTCTGGTTCGACGCCGGACCCGGACACCCCGGCAGGCTGCTGATCCTCGTCCACCACCTGGTGATCGACGGCGTCTCCTGGCGTGTCCTGCTGCCCGACCTCGCCACCGCCTGGGCCGCCGTCCGTACCGGCCACCCCGCCGAACCGGCCCCCGTGGAGCTGTCGTTCGCCCGCTGGTCGCGGCTGCTCGGGATCCGCGCCGGCGATCCGGCGGCCGAGGACGAGCTGCCGTGGTGGACCTCCGCCCTCGCCGAGGGCGCCGGCCTCCCCCTGGCCCGCCCCCTGGACCCCGCCCGGGACACGGTCGCCACCACCCGCTATCTCTCCCTGACCCTGCCCGCCCACCGCACCGGCCCGCTGCTGAGCCGGGTCCCGGCCGCCTTCGGCGCCACCGTCAACGACGTCCTGCTCACCGCGTTCGCCCTCGCGGTCGGCGACTGGCGGGCCCGGACCCAGGGTGCCCAGGGGCCGGGCGGACCGGTCCTGGTCGACCTGGAGGGGCACGGCCGCGAGGAGGAACTCGCGGGCGACGCCGACCTGTCCCGTACGGTCGGCTGGTTCACCAGCGTCGTCCCGGTACGGCTCGACCCGGGCGCCGCCGACCCGGCGGACGCCTTCGCGGGCGGCCCCGCGCTGGACGAGGCCCTGGCCCGGATCCGCGCCCACCTCGCGGCCCTGCCCGCGTCCGGCATCGGCCACGGCCTGCTGCGCCACCTCAACCCCCGGACCGGCCCTGGGCTCGCCCGGCTCGGCGAACCGCAGATCGAGTTCAACTACATGGGCCGCTTCGAGCACCCGGAGGCCGCCGACTGGTCCTACGCCCCCGAGGACGACGCCGCCGACCTCGACGCGGACCCGGGCATGCCGATGTCCCACGCGCTCACCCTCAACGCCCTCACCGAGGACCGTCCCGAGGGGCCGGAACTGAGCGCCCACTGGGCGTACGCGGCCGAACTCCTCACCGAGGACGCCGTACGGGACCTGGCACGAACCTGGTTCCGGGCGCTGGAGGCGCTGGTACGGCGGGCGACCGCCCTGAACGAGCCCTGACCGAAGCACACTTGCCCACGAGTACAGATCAGGTCGGACAGACCCGGAGAGACAAGGACCCCGGCATGAGCAACCCGTTCGAGAACCCCGACGGCGTCTACCGCGTCCTCGTCAACGACGAGGGCCAGCACAGCCTGTGGCCCGACTTCGTGGACGTCCCGGCCGGCTGGACCGTCGCGCACGGCCCGGCCGCCCGCCAGGAGTGCCTGGACCACATCGAGGCCAACTGGACGGACCTGCGGCCCAAGAGCCTCGTCGACGGGTCCTGAGCCCGGCGGGACACGAGGAAGGGGGCGGGCCCGCGCGGGCCCGCCCCCTCCGTCATGCATGCCGTGGGACCGGTCAGGACGCCGGCTGCTCCACCTTCGTCGCCGTCTTGCCGTCCACCGCCGCCGCGAGCTGCGGCACCAGGCGGTCGAGGACGTAGGGCAGGCTCAGCACGGTCGACAGGGACACCGCGTTGCCGTAGTCGCCGCTCTCCTGGATGAAGACCTCACGGCCCTGCTTCACCACGTTCAGGTCGGAGTAGATCTTGTCGCTGTGCAGCTTGGTGACCGCCGTGGTGAGGTCCGGCACGATCCACACGTCGACGTCCTGGTCGAGCAGGTCGAAGCGCTCTTTGCTGATGTTGGCGCCGAACGTGTCCCCGATCACCTTGTCGAGGTCCTTCGGCAGCGAGAAGCCGAGATCGGACAGGATCCGCGAGCGGGTGTCCTGGCTGCCGTAGACGAACGTGCCCTCGTACGGGGTCGCCATCACGGCCGTGGCCCCGGCGAAGGCGGGGTTGGCCTTCTTGGCCGTCGCGAACGTGTCCTCGACGCCCGACACGAGCGTCTCGGCCTCGGCCTCCTTGCCGAGCGCCTTGCCGATCTCCTCGGTCTGCTGCTGCCACGGCACGCCGTAGTCGTTGTACGCCTTCGGCTGGGCGACCACCGGCGCGAACTTCGACAGGCTCTCGTACTGGGCCTTGGTCAGCCCCGAGTACACGGCGAGGATGAGATCGGGCTTCAGGGCGGCGATCTTCTCCACCTGCGGCCCGGTGCCGGTGTCGGTGAGGACGGTCGGCGCCGCCGCGCCGCCCAGCTTGTCCTCGGCCCACGGACCGACGGCGCCCTGGTAGCCACCGAGCCACTCGGTCGTGCCGACCGGCACCTTGCCCAGTGCGAGGACGGCGTCCTGGTCGGTGAGACCGACGGTGACGATCCGCTGGGGATCGGACTTGATCGTCGTACTGCCGTACTTGTGGTCGAGTGTCACCGGGAAGGCGCCGGCGGCGGACGACGAGTCCGACCCCTTCGCGCCGGAGGCCGGGGAACCGGAGTCGGAGTCGCCGCAGCCGACCGCCGCGACGGCGAGCAGGACTACGGAGGCGAGCAGGCCGGACAGCCGTGAGGCTCTGGTGGCGCGGGGCATCGGATGATCCTTCTGTTCGTCGCGGTGCTTTCGGCGGGGGGTGGCTGGATCCGGGGCGGGGGGAGGGCGGGCAGGGGTCTCGTCAGGGGCCGTCAGCGGCCGTCAGGGGTGGTCCGGGGCGGCGGAGCGGCTGCCGGACCAGGCGTGCCACAGGGTGGCGTACGCGCCGTCGGCGGTGAGTAGTTCGTCGTGCGTGCCGCTCTCCACGACCCGGCCGTCACCGAGGACGACCACCCGGTCGGCGGCGGCGGCCTGGCTGAGCCGGTGCGCGACGACGAGCGCCGTACGGCCCCGCAGGGCCTGCTCGGCGGCCTCGTCGAGCAGGCGGGCGCCCGAGCTGCCCGCCTCCGCGGTCGCCTCGTCCAGGACCACGACCGGAGGATCGGCCAACAGCAGGCGGGCCAGCGCGAGTTGCTGGGCCCGGTCGGCGGTCAGCCGGTGTCCGCCGTCGCCGACGACCGTCTCCAGGCCCTCCGGCAGCGCCTCGGCCCAGCCGAGGGCGCCCACCGTGGCCAGCGCCTCCCGCAGCTCCTCGTCGTCCGCCTGCGGACGGGCCAGCCGCAGGTCGTCGGCGAGCGGTCCGGCGAAGACGTGCACCTCCTGCGTGACGAGCCCCACCAGGCGGCCGGACTCGTCCGGTTCGACGCCGCCGATGTCGATCCGGCCGCTCTCCGGCCGGTGCAGCCCCGCCACCAGCTTCGCGAGCGTCGTCTTGCCCGCCCCGGTCGTGCCGACCAGCGCGACCCGTTCCTTGGGCCGGATCTCCAGGTCCACGCCGTGCAGCACCGGGCGGCCGGGCACATACGCGTGGGAGACGGCGGTCAGCGTCACGGACGGGGCACCGGCGGCGGTCGGACGGTCGTTCGCGCGCTCGGCGGACTCGGGCGCCGGCTCGTCCACCACCCCGACCAGCCGGGCCAGTCCCGCCGTCGCCGACTGGGCGTCGTCGAGCAGCACGAGCGCGGTGTTCACCGGTCCGAAGAGGCTGTGGAAGTACAGCGCGGCGGCCGTGGCGGTGCCGACCGACGCGGAGCCGGAGCGCACCAGCAGGAACCCGGTGACCAGGACGGCGCTGAGGCCCGCGTACTCGGCGATGTGCAGACGGCTGTAGAAGCGCAGCACCAGCTGCACCCCGCGCATCGTCAGTTCCACCGACGCCCGCGAGCGGTCGGTGACCCGCCGGGTGTGGCCGGTCTGAAGCCGGTACGCCCGCACGGTCCTGGCCCCGCCGATGGTGTCCAGCAACTGCTGCTGCTGGGCCCCGGTGGCGATACGCTCCTTGGCGTACAGGGGCACGGCGTTGCGCACGTACCACCGCGCGGTGTGCGCCTGCACGGGCAGGGCGACGAGCGCGGCGAGCAGGAACCGCCAGTCCAGCAGGGCGAGAGCGCCCAGGGTCAGCACGATCGACAGCGCGGAGCGCGCCAGCTCGGGCAGGGCGCCGCGCACGGCGTCGGCGACCCGGGAGACGTCGCGCGTGACGCGGGCGTTGAGGTCTCCGGAGCCCGCCTTCTCCAGCCGCTCCAGCGGCAGGGAGAGCGCACGCTCCACGAACAGCTCGCGCAGCCGGGCGAGCACGGTCTCGCCGAGCCGGGACACCAGCGACATGCCGAGCGCGGTCGTGACGCCCTGCACCACGGCGACCCCGGCCAGCGCGAGGACGGGCACGGTGAGCGCGTCGGGGGAGCGCCGCTCGGTGACCACGTCCACGATGTGGCCGAGCAGGGGCTGGGTGAGCAGCCCGACAGAGGTGGCGATCACCATCAGTCCGAACCCGGCCCCGGCCAGCCCCCGATGCGGCCGCAACAACTCACGCACCGCGGCCCGCGTACGAGCGGGACTCGCCGTCGGCAACAGAGCCCGCCCGGCCTCCGCGTGCGCGGCTTCCGCCTGCCCGGCTTCCGCGTGCCCGGCTTCCGCGTGCGTGGCTTCCGCCTGCCCGGCTTCCGCGTGCGCGTCTTCCGCGGGCGCGGACTCAGCCTGCCCCCCCTTCAGCCGTTCAGGAACGGGCTGGGCTCGCTCGGGTTGTGTGGTCACGCCAGCACCGCCGTCCGGTAGGTCGCGTCGGCCCGTACGAGTTCGGCGTGCGTGCCTTCGGCGCCGACCCGGCCGCCGTCGAGGAGGATCACCCGGTCGGCGACGGCCAGCAGCGCCGGGCTGTTGGTCACCACGACCGTGGTGCGGCCGCGCCGGAGCTCGCGCAGCCCCTCGGCGATGCGTGCCTCGGTCACCGCGTCCACGGCCGTCGTCGGATCGTGCACGACCAGGACGGGCGGCCCGGCGCGCAGGGCGCGCGCCAGCAGGACGCGCTGGCGCTGACCGCCCGACAGGGACCGGCCGCCCTCGCCGACACCGGTCGCGGCGCCGCGCGGCAGGGAGCGGGCCACCTCGTCGGCGTGGGCGGCGGCCATGGCGCGCTCCGTCCGGAGATCCGCCGCCCCGTCCTGCGCCCCGTCCATCGCCCCGTCCTTGGCCGGGCCGCTCCGCGGCTCCGCCTCCGGAGTCACGTTCGCGGCCAGCGAGCCGTCGAACAGCACGGCGTCATGGGCGGCCACCAGCACCGCCGCCCGCAGCCCCGCCGGATCGAGCCGGGTCAACGGCACGCCGTCCAGTTCGACCGAACCCGAGTCCGGGTCGGTCTCCCGGCCCAGGCAGCGCAACAGGGCCTCGGCGGAGGCCGGATCGGTCACGGCGATCCCGGTCAGCCGCCCGGCCGGCACATCGAGGTCGACGCCGTCGGGCCCGCCGAGCCGCACCCCGCGCAGCCGCAGCTCCCCGCGCACCGGGTCCGGCACCGGGGCGTCCCCGCCCACCACGGCGGGTTCGGCGGCGAGGACCTGCGCGACCCGGGCGGCCGAGGCCCGGCCCTGTGCCAGTTCGGCGTTGACCCAGGCGAACGTCTCCAACGGCCCCAGCAGGAACAGCGCGAGCCCTACCGCGGACACCAACTGCCCCAGCGTGAGCGCGCCGTCGAGCGCCAGTCGTCCGCCGACCAGCGCTATCAGCGCGATGAACCCACCGGTCAGGGCCAGGACGAGCCCGGTCTGCCAGGACTCGGCACGGGCCGCGCGCAGGGTGGCCGCGAGGGAGGCGCGGCTGGTACGGCGGTACCGCTCGACGGCCGCCTGCTGAGCGCCCAGCCCCTTCAGCACCCGAAGCCCGGCCACCAGGTCGGCGGCCACCCCCGAGGCGTGGGCGGCCCGGTCCTGCTCGGCCTCGCTGCGGCGCTCCAGCGGCTTGCTCAGCAGATGCCCCAGCCACAGCAGCACCGGCGTGCCCAGCAGCACGATCAGCCCGAGCGGCACGGACGTCAGCAGCAGCCACACGGCGCTGACGGTGATGCCGGCGACCGCCCATATCCCGCTCATCAGCGCCATGTTGACCGCGCCGACGCGCTTGGCGTCCTCGGTGGCGACGTTGGCCAGCTCGCCGGGCAGCCGTCCCTCCTCGGCGCCGCCGCGGGCGTCGAGCACCCGGCGCACGATCGCCAGTCGGAGGGTGTGCGCGGCCTCTTCGGCACCGCGCTCACCGGCCCGCGCGCCCAGCCGGAAGCTCCATGACAGCGCCACGTACATCACGGCCAGGACGGCCAGCCAGAGGGCGAGCCGCCCGGCGTCCTGTCCGGCCACGGCCTGGTCGATGACGACACCGATGAGCACCGGGACCAGCGCTTCCCCGAGTTGGTGCACACACCCGAGCGCCGCACCCAGACCGACGCGCCGCGCCTGCCCCCTGACCGAGCGCGTCAGGACGTCCCGCCCCGGCTGTTCCCCTGATCTCACCAGCCACCCTCCGGAAACCGGTCAACTTAGGCAAGGCTACTCTAAGTGAAACCGGGTGAGTCAATGCCTTGCCGGCCCGCCGACCGCGCGCGACGCTCCTGCCTGCGACGGTGGTCAGGCCGGGCCGGGGCCGGTGTGCTTCAGTGGAGCGCCGCGACCGTCCCCGGCCGCGCCGCTCGGACCTCGCATCGCGGAAGGGACCCGGACTTTCGTGCACGTACTGATCCTGGGCGGGACCACCGAGGCCCGTCGCCTCGCCGAACTCCTGGTGGCCGACGCCCTGCCCGGGCTCCGCGTGACGACCTCCCTGGCCGGGCGGGTGACCGCGCCCCGGCTGCCGCCGGGCGAGGTACGCGTGGGCGGCTTCGGCGGGGCCGAGGGGCTGGCCGCGTGGCTGGGCGAGCATGCGGTCGACGCGCTCGTCGACGCCACCCACCCCTTCGCCGGGACCATCAGCCGCAACGCGGCGAGGGCCGCGGCCGACACCGGTGTTCCCCTGCTCGCGCTGCGCCGCCCGGGCTGGGTCCCGGTGGCGGGCGACGTCTGGCACGAGGCCGCTTCCCTGGCGGAGGCCGCCGAGCTGCTGCCCTCGCTGGGCCGGCGGGTGTTCCTCACCACCGGACGCCTGGGGCTGGCCGCCTTCGCCGCCCTGGACGACCTGTGGTTCCTCGTACGGTCCGTCGAAGCGCCCGAGGCGCCGGCCCCGTCCCGCATGGAGGTGCTGCTCGACCGCGGGCCCTTCACCTTCGACGGCGAGCGCGATCTGCTGCGCCGTCACCGGATCGACGTCGTCGTGACCAAGGACAGCGGGGGAGCGGCCACCGCCCCGAAGCTGGCCGCAGCCCGTGCGGCGGGGCTGCCCGTGGTCGTGGTGCGCAGACCGCCGGTGCCCACGGGCGTCCGGGTCGTGGCAGGGCCGGAGCAGGCCCTGGAACGGCTCAGGGGCACCGAACGGGGAGCGCGGTAGCGGGCGCGGACACCGCGTCAGAGGCTCGGCACGGCGCCCAGGAAGCGTATGTGCGGGCGGTCGTCGGGGCCGTCGGCGGTGACGGTGGCCCGGACGCCGTAGACGTCGGCTATGAGGGCCTCGGTGAGGACGTCGTGCGGGCCGCCGCAGGCCACCACGCGCCCCTCCTTGAGGACGACGAGCCGGTCGCAGTACATCGCGGCCAGGTTGAGGTCGTGCAGCGCGACGACGCTGGTGATCCGGAGTTCGGTGATCAGGGTCAGCAGGGCGAGCTGGTGCTGGATGTCGAGGTGGTTGGTGGGTTCGTCCAGGAGGAGTTCGCGGGGTTCCTGGGCGAGGGCGCGGGCGATCTGCACGCGCTGGCGTTCGCCGCCGGAGAGGGAGTGCCAGGGCCGGTGGGCCTTGTCGGCGAGGCCGGTGCGGGCCAGCGCGGAGCGGACGGCGCCCTCGTCGGCGGCGGAGGCGGGGGCCCAGCCGCGGCGGTGCGGGACGCGGCCGAGGCGTACGACGTCGTGGACGCTCAACGCGAGCTGGGTGTCGGCCTGTTGCTCCACGACGGCGATGCGCCGGGCGACGGTGCGGCGGCCCACCCGGGGCAGCGGGCGGTCGTCGAGGGTGACGACACCGGAGTCCGGGGCGAGCACGCCGGCGAGCAGGCGCAACAGGGTGGACTTGCCGGAGCCGTTCGGGCCGAGCAGGCCGGTGACGGCGCCGGGGCGGGGCGTCAGGCTGACCCCGTCGAGGATCAGGGTGCCGCCGGCGGCCCGGGTGACCCGGTCGGCGCGCAGCCCCTCGGAGCCGGTCGCCGCTGAGCCGGTCGCCGCCGGGCCGGTCGTCTCGGAGCCGGTCATCGGGTGCCCTTCGCGCGGTACAGGACGGCGACGAAGGCGGGGACGCCGATGAGGGAGGTCACCACGCCCACCGGCACCTCCTGCGGGTCGAGCACGGTGCGGGCGAGGGTGTCGACCCAGACCAGGAACACCGCGCCGGTCAGGGCCGTGGCGGGCAGCAGCCGGGTGTGGCCGGGGCCGGTGAGGGCGCGTGCGGCGTGCGGAAGCACCAGCCCGACGAAGCCGATCGCCCCGGCCGAACTCACCAGGGCGGCGGTGAGCAGCGCGGTGGTGCACAGCAGCACCAGCCGGGTGCGGGCCACCGAGACGCCGAGGGAGAGGGCCGCGTCCTGCCCGAAGGCGAACGCGTCCAGGGTCCTGGCGTGGCCGAGGCAGACCACCAGCGCCGCGACCAGCGCGGCCGCGCCGACGGTCACGTCCGTCCAGTCGGCGCCGCTGAGCGAGCCGAGCAGCCAGAACAGGATTCCGCGGGTGGTCTCCGCGTCGGCGGCCGTCATCACGACGAAGGAGGTGAGCGCGGAGAACAGCTGCATGGCGGCGACCCCGGCGAGGACCACCCGGTCCGTGGTGCCGCCGAGAGTGTGGCTGAGCAGCAGCACCAGCGCGAAGGAGACCAGCGCGCCGAGGAACGCGCCACCGGAGACCGACAGGAGGCCGCCGCCCGCGCCGAGTACGACGACCAGCACCGCGCCGGTCGAGGCGCCGGAGGAGACCCCGAGGACGAAGGGATCGGCGAGCGGGTTGCGCAGCAGGGACTGCATCACTGCCCCGCACACCGCGAGGCCGGCGCCGCACACCGCGGCGAGCAGGGTGCGCGGCAGCCGCAGGTTCCACACGATGCCGTCCCGCAGCGGCGTCAACTCCGCCCGGCCCCAGCCGAGATGGGCCGCGACCGCGGACCACACGTCACTGACCGCGATGTCCGCGGGGCCGATGGTGATGGCCACGGCGACCGAGGCGCACAGCAGCGCGAGACCGGACGCCCACAGCAGCGCGCGGCGCAGACCGCCCGCTGCCGCAGCCAGGGACGCCGACGGCGCGCCGGTCATTTCGCGAGGCCTTGACCGCGCAGTGCCGCCGCCACCTTCTCGATGCCCTCGACGGTCCTGACGGTCGGGTTCATCGCCTGTCCGGACAGCAGCACGTACCGCTTCTTCTTCACCGCGGTCATGTTCCTGGTGACCGGGTTCGACTCCAGGAACTCGATCTTCTTCGCGGCGGTCTCGGCCGTCTGCTGCCTACGCGTCAGGTCGCCGATGACGAGGAGGTCGGGGTCGCGGTCGGCGACGGTCTCCCAGTTGACCTGGGGCCACTCCTCCTCGGTGTCGTCGAAGGCGTTCTTCGCGCCGAGCGCGTTCGTGACGATGCCCGGAGCGCCGCAGCAGCCCGCGAGGTACGGGGACCGGGAGTTGGCGAACCAGTACATGAGGGTCACGCCCCGGGCGTCGAGGCCGGCGGTGGCCTCGGTCACCCGGGCCTTCAGCCCGGCCACGAGCCGCTCGCCGCGCTCCCGGACGCCGAAGACCTCCGCCAGGTCGCGGACTTCGCCGTAGACCGCGTCCATGGTCAGCGGCTCGGTGCGGACGCCGTCGCCGTCGCCGCTGTTGTCCTTGCCGACGCAGTCGGCGGGGGAGAGGTAGGTGGGCACGCCGAGCTTCTCGAACTGTTCGCGCGGGGCGACCCCGCCCTTGCCGAGGGTGGAGGCGAAGGAGGCGGCGACGAAGTCGGGTTCGGTGTCCAGGACCTTCTCGAAGGAGGGGGCGTTGTCGGCGAGGCGCTTCACCTTCGCGTTCGCCTTCGCCAGCCCCTCGGCCACCGGGTCGGTCCAGGTGGCGGTGCCCACCATGCGGTCGGCCAGCCCGAGGGAGAGCATGATCTCGGTCGTGCCCTGGTTGAGGGAGACGGCCCGCCGCGGAGGGCCGTCGACACCGACCTGCTGCCCGCAGTTGTCGAGTCGGACCGGATAGCCGGCGGCTCCGCCCTCCCCCGCAGAACCTGGGGAACCCGCCGAACCTGAGGAATCCGCCGAACCGGAGGAGCCGCAGCCGGCCAGCAACAGGGCGCCGGCGAGGAAGAGAACGGCAGGACGGGCAGGACGGACGGCACGTGCGAACGGCACAGGGCTTCCTTCGGCGTCGAGGGCTCAAGCGCGAAGCCCGGTCGTACGGTGCTCCCCCCGGCCGTCCGACGGCAGCGGGGTCGCCAGCAGGTCTTCGGACTCGGGGTCACCCGGACGAGGCGCCTTCCCGGACCGCGTACGCCGTCCAGTGGCCGTTGCCCCGCCCGTCGCCCTCACCGCTGCGCGTCAGCTCCGGATTCGCACCGGATTCCCTGACCCGTACACACACGCGTGCGCACATGGGTTCGACTGGCTTTGGCAAGCTACCACACGCCGCCGAGGCCGCCGGCGGGCCGTTTCGGGACGGTGGCTCGGGCCTCTCGCCGGCTGTCACGCTGGTTACTATGCTTCTCCAGGCCAGAGGGAGAGAGTCATGTTGACCGAGGTCACAGCGACCCGCTACCTCGCTCCTCTGCGGGCGGGCGGTTCCGTGCCCGCCGTCGTCGAGGCCGACGACCTGGGCACCTACGTCGTGAAGTTCACGGGCTCCGCGCAGGGCCGCAAGGCGCTCGTCGCCGAGGTGATCGTCGGCGAGCTGGCGCGCGCCCTGGGGCTGCGCTTCCCCGAGCTGGTCCTGGTGCGCTTCGACCCGGCGATCGCCGAGCACGAACCGCACCAGGAGGTACGGGACCTGCACGCCGCGAGCGCGGGGCTCAACCTGGGGATGGACTTCCTGCCGGGTGCGGAGGACTTCACGCCGGAGGTCGCGGCGGCCTTCCCGGTGGAGCCGCTGGAGGCCGGGAGGATCGTCTGGCTGGACGCCCTGACCGTGAACGTCGACCGTACGGTCCACAGCTCCAACCTGATGGTCTGGCCGACGTTCGGCACCGTCCCGCCCCGGCTGTGGCTCATCGACCACGGCGCCGCCCTCGTCTTCCACCACCGCTGGGACGGAGCCGACCCCGAGAAGCGCTACGACTTCCGCCACCACGCCCTCGGCCGCTGCGCCCCGGACACCCGGGCGGCCGACGCCGAGCTGGCGCCCAGGGTGACCGAGGAGCTGCTGCGCCGGATCGTGGCGGAGGTACCGGACGCCTGGCTGACCGACGAGGCGGGGTTCACGGCCCCGGACGCGGCCCGGGAGGCGTATGTGCGGTACCTCCACGCGCGCGCGGGGGCCTCCGCGGCCTGGCTGCCCACCGACTTCCCCGGCCCGCAGGAGCTCGCCGCCGACGAGGCCCGGCGCGCGGCGAGGACGCGGCAAGGACGGCCCGACTGGCTGAAGCAGGTCCCCGACCTGCACGGCAAGCCGGCCGCGGAACAGGATTGGTCGGTGCACCTCGGATGAGCGAACTGAGCGACGCGGGCGGGCGGGTCGAGATCGAGTACTGCACCCAGTGCCGTTGGCTGCCGCGCGCGGCCTGGCTGGCGCAGGAGCTGCTCACGACCTTCGAGGCCGAGCTGACGGAGCTCGCCCTGAAGCCCGGAAAGGGCGGGGTCTTCGTCGTCCGGGTGAACGACGAGGTGGTCTGGGACCGCCGCGAACAGGGCTTCCCCGAGCCGACCGCGGTCAAGAAGCTCGTACGCGACCGAGTGGCCCCGGGGAAGTCCCTGGGCCACTCGGAGAGGTGAGCGTTCCGGTCGGTGCCGGTGCTCAGCCCCTGAGCTGCTCGTACGCCGGCAGGGTGAGGAAGTCCGCGTAGTCGTCGTCGAGGGAGACCGTCAGCAGCAGGTCGTGCGCCTGCTGCCAGTGGCCGGCCGTGAAGGCCTCCTCGCCGATCTCCGCGCGGATCGCGGCCAGTTCCCCGGCGGCGATCTCGCGGGCCAGCCCGGGCGTGGCCTTCACCGTGGTCCCTTCGCGCTCGAACTCCACCCCCGCGTTGATCCACTGCCAGATCTGCGAGCGGGAGATCTCGGCGGTGGCCGCGTCCTCCATCAGGTTGAAGATGGCGACCGCGCCCAGGCCGCGCAGCCAGGCCTCGATGTAACGGATGCCGACCTGCACGGCGTTGACCAGGCCCGGGTACGTCGGCCTGGCCTCCAGCGAGTCGACGGCGATCAGGTCGGCCGCCTTGACGTCGACGTCCTCGCGCAGCCGGTCCTTCTGGTTCGGCCGGTCGCCGAGCACGGCGTCGAAGGAGGCCAGGGCGATCGGCACCAGGTCCGGGTGGGCCACCCACGACCCGTCGAAACCGTCGTTCGCCTCGCGGTCCTTGTCCGCCTTGACCTTCTCGAAGGCGACCCTGTTGACCTCCTCGTCGCGGCGGGACGGGATGAAGGCCGCCATACCGCCGATGGCGTGCGCGCCGCGCTTGTGGCAGGTGCGGACGAGGAGTTCGGTGTACGCCCGCATGAACGGGGCGGTCATCGTGACCGCGTTGCGGTCCGGGAGGACGAACTTGGGGCCGCCGTCACGGAAGTTCTTGATGAGGGAGAACAGGTAGTCCCAGCGGCCGGCGTTCAACCCGGATGCGTGGTCGCGGAGTTCGTACAGGATCTCGTCCATCTCGTACGCGGCCGTGATCGTCTCGATGAGCACGGTGGCGCGGACGCTGCCCTGCGGGATGCCGACGTGGTCCTGCGCGAAGACGAACACCTCGTTCCAGAGGCGGGCCTCCAGGTGCGACTCCGTCTTCGGGAGGTAGAAGTAGGGGCCCTTGCCGAGGTCGAGGAGACGCTGGGCGTTGTGGAAGAAGTAGAGGCCGAAGTCGACGAGGGCGCCGGGGACCTGACGGCCGTCCGCGTCGACGAGGTGACGCTCGTCCAGATGCCAGCCACGCGGCCGCATGACGACCGTGGCGAGCTCGTCCGCGTCCTTGAGTGCGTACGACCTGCCCGACCCCGGATCCGTGAAGTCGATGCTCCGGGTGTAGGCGTCGGCCAGGTTGATCTGACCGAGGACGACGTTCTCCCAGGTCGGCGCCGAGGCGTCCTCGAAGTCCGCGAGCCAGACCCGGGCGCCCGAGTTGAGGGCGTTGATGGTCATCTTGCGGTCGGTCGGGCCGGTGATCTCGACCCGGCGGTCGTCCAGGGCCGCGGGGGAGGGGGCCACCCGCCAGGAGTCGTCGGCGCGGATCGCGGCGGTCTCCGGGAGGAAGTCCAGGGTGGAGGTGCGGGCGATCTCGGCGCGGCGCTCCGCGCGCCGGGCGAGGAGCTCGTCACGGCGCGGGGTGAACCGCCGGTGCAGTTCGGCCACGAAGGCGAGCGCCGCCTCGGTGAGGACCTCCTCCTGCCGCGGCAGGGGCTCGGCGTCGACGATGGCCAGCGGGGACGGCGCTGGTGCGGACATGAGCGGTCACTTCCTTCAGCGGTGGCACCGGGTGCCAGTCGAACCGGGTACGGCGGGCGAGGGCCCCGGGCGGGCCGGGCCCTTCTGAACAGTGGATACTAGTTTCCTCATTGTGGAACTTCAATGATTTGTTGATGTCGAGACTCTCTGCGTCGAGGCAAGGCGGCGCTCGGTGCCAGGCCGCTCACTCGAGGTGTGCGAGATCCTGCGGGGTGTCGATGTCGAAGGGGCGGGCCACGTCCGCGCACTCGACGAGCGTGATCGCCTCCTCGTGCTCCTTCAGATAGGCGCGTGCCCCCCGGTCGCCGGTGGCGGTCGCCGCGATGCCGGCCCAGTGGCGTGCCCCGAACAGGACGGGATGGCCGCGCACCCCGTCGTAGGCGGCGCAGACGAGCGAGGACTCGTCCTCGTAGGCGGCCAGCACCCGGGCCACGGCCGGCGGCCCGATGCCGGGCTGATCGACGAGGAGGACCAGCGCGGCCCGCGCCCCCGTCCCGGCGAGCGAGCCGAGCCCGGCCCCCAGCGACGTGCCCATGCCCTGCTCCCACTGCGGGTTCGGCACGATCACGCACCCCTCCAGCCGTGCCCGCTCCCGTACGGCGTCGGCGGCGGCCCCGAGCACCACGTGCACCCGCGCGCAGCCCGCCGTACGCAGCACCCGCACCGCGTGTTCGACGAGCGGCCGCCCCCGGTGTTCGAGCAGCGCCTTGGGGCGCCCGCCGAGCCGGCGGCCCCCGCCCGCCGCGAGGAGCAGGCCGGTCACCTGGTCCGCGACCCGGTCTTCGCTTTGCGTCATGCGTCCTGCATACCTGACGTGGCGTCGACCGCGCGGTTTCAGGGGGCTGAATTTCGGTCCGCACAGTGGCGCGCGCCGCGTCGGGTGGCGTTTACTGACCCGCGCGTCCTGCGGTGCCCGGGCGGTACCGCGGGGCTGCGGGGCGGGTGAGCGCGCACGCGCGCTCAGTGGAGCGCGCGGGGGGAGAGCTGTGTTGCGAAGCTTGAGGCAGAGGGCAGTGACCGGCGGCTACGAGGATCCGAGGGTGGCGGAACTACGGACCGCGGTGTCCCGGCTGCGCCGCGAACTCGCCACGTATCCGGCCGAGTTCCCGGACCGGGCGATAGCCGAGGACGAACTCGCCGCGCTCGCCGCGATGGTGACCCACGGTGTCCCCGAAGTCTCCCGGTTACGCCGTTCCTTGCTGCTGATCGCGGGCGCGATCGGCTCGGTGAGCGCACTGGCCCGGGGCCTGTCGGAGGTACGTCACGCCGTGGAGCTGTTCGGGCAGACGCCGCGCCGCTGAGCGGTCGCGGGCGCTGTCGGACGCGTCACGGCGAGAGCCCGCCCCGGACCTCGCAGGGCAATACACCTAGACCGCGGGACCGGAAGTCGTCAGCGCCTGCGACAGTTCCACCGCCACCTGCCGCAGCACCGGCACGATCTTCTCCGTGGCCGACTCCGTGACGCGGCCCGCCGGGCCGGAGATGGAGATGGCCGCGGGGGTGGGGGAGTCCGGCACCGGCACCGCCAGGCAGCGCACGCCGATCTCCTGCTCGTTGTCGTCGACCGCGTATCCGGCCTGGCGCACGTCCGCGAGGGCCGCGAGGAAACCGTCCGGGGTGGTGATCGTCCTGTCCGTGGCGGCGGGCATGCCGGTGCGGGCGAGCAGGGCGCGCACCTCGTCGTCCGGGAAGCCCGCGAGCAGCGCCTTGCCGACGCCCGTGGAATGCGGCAGGACGCGGCGGCCGACCTCGGTGAACATCCGCATCGAGTGCTTGGACGGCACCTGCGCCACGTACACGATCTCGTCGCCGTCGAGCAGCGCCATGTTCGCCGTCTCGCCGGTCTCCTCGACCAGGCGGGCCAGGCAGGGGCGGGCCCAGGTGCCCAGCAGCCGGGCGGCGGACTCGCCGAGCCGGATCAGCCGAGGGCCCAGCGCGTAGCGCCGGTTGGGCTGCTGACGGACGTAGCCGCAGACCACCAGGGTGCGCATCAGGCGGTGAATGGTCGGCAGGGGCAGCCCGCTGCTCACGGACAGCTCGCTCAGGCCGACCTCGCCGCCCGCGTCCGCCATCCGCTCGAGGAGATCGAAGGCGCGCTCGAGGGACTGGACCCCGCCGCTGGCTGACTTGGCGGAGTCGGTGGTGCTGGCGCTGGACGTCGGCACGGCGCGTTCCTTTCGAAACTGGCGGAAGGGCTGAAGCCTACCCGGCGGTCGGTTGACTCCCCGCTTGCGCATCGTTAGATTCTGCCGGCCGGAACAGTAATTTCATTATGCGGAAACGTCCAGAGTGCCGGGGGTGGGTGCACCCTGGGGGAGTGGACTCTTGACGGCGTGGGGGCGGGAGGGAAGACTCCTTCAACAGAACGTTGAATTCCGTTACGTGGAAGTTTCTTCGGCGTGACCGGAGGAGAACGGAAGAGAGGGGTCCGGGTGTCCGACGCCGAACTGGTGCTGCGCTCGACGCGCGTCATCACTCCCGAAGGGTCACGGCCCGCCGCGGTCGCGGTCGCCGCCGGCAGGATCACGGCGGTACTGCCGTACGACGCCCCCGTCCCCGAGGGCGCCCGGCTCGAGGACTTCGGCGACGACGTCCTGCTGCCCGGCCTGGTCGACACCCATGTGCACGTCAACGATCCCGGCCGCACCCACTGGGAGGGCTTCTGGACCGCCACGCGCGCGGCGGCGGCCGGCGGCATCACCACCCTCGTCGACATGCCCCTCAACTCCCTCCCGCCGACCACGACGGTCGACCACCTCCGGGTCAAGCGGGAGGTCGCCGCCGACAAGGCGCACGTCGACATCGGCTTCTGGGGCGGCGCCCTGCCCGACAACGTCAAGGACCTGCGCCCCCTGCACGAGTCCGGCGTCTTCGGCTTCAAGGCGTTCCTCTCCCCCTCGGGCGTGGACGAGTTCCCGCACCTCGACCAGGACCGGCTCGCCCGCTCCCTCGCCGAGATCGCCGGATTCGACGGCCTGCTGATCGTGCACGCCGAGGACCCGCACCACCTCGACGCCGCCCCGCAGCAGGGCGGCCCCCGGTACGCCGACTTCCTGGCCAGCCGCCCCCGCGACGCCGAGGACACCGCCATCGCGCATCTCGTCGCGCAGGCGAAGCGCCTGCACGCGCGCGTGCACGTGCTGCACCTCTCCTCCAGCGACGCGCTGCCGCTGATCGCCGCCGCCAAGGCGGAGGGCGTCCGCATCACGGCCGAGACCTGCCCGCACTATCTGACCCTGACCGCCGAGGAAGTCCCCGACGGCGCCAGCGAGTTCAAGTGCTGCCCGCCCATCCGCGAGTCCGCCAACCAGGACCTGCTCTGGCAGGCCCTGGCGGACGGCACGATCGACTGTGTGGTCACCGACCACTCCCCGTCCACGGCCGACCTCAAGACCGACGACTTCGCGACGGCCTGGGGCGGCATCTCGGGCCTGCAGCTGAGCCTGGCGGCCGTGTGGACGCAGGCCCGCCGGCGGGGCCACGGCATCGAGGACGTCGTCCGGTGGATGTCCGCCCGCACGGCGGCCCTCGTGGGCCTCTCCGGCAAAGGCGCGATCGAAGCGGGCCGCGACGCCGACTTCGCCGTCCTCGCCCCCGACGAGACCTTCACCGTCGACCCGGCGGCACTCCAGCACCGCAACCGCGTCACGGCGTACGCCGGGAAGACCCTGTACGGCGTCGTGAGATCCACCTGGCTGCGCGGCGAACGCATCGTCTCGGACGGCGAGTTCACCGAACCGAAGGGCCGGCTCCTCACCCGCACCCCCTGAGCCGGAGGGGCGCCCGGCCCGCACTCCGGCTCCACCCGCACCGGCCGACTCCCGAAAGGCAGACCTGATCACCGTGACGGCGACAGAGAGCTTCACCGGCGACGCGAACCCCTACGGCGGCGGTGACCCGTACGCGGACTACCGCACCGCCGACTTCCCCTTCACCCGGTACGCCGACCTCGCCGGCCGGCAGCTCGGAGCCGGGGTCGTCGCCGCCAACGACGAGTTCTTCGCCCAGCGCGAGAACCTGCTGGTGCCCGGACCGGCCGTGTTCGACCCGGAGCACTTCGGGCACAAGGGCAAGGTCATGGACGGCTGGGAGAGCCGCCGCCGCCGGGGCGCCGGCGCCGACCACCCCTGGCCGACCGCCGAGGACCACGACTGGGCGCTCGTCCGCCTCGGCGCGCCCGGGGTGATCCGGGGCATCGTCGTCGACACGGCGCACTTCCGCGGCAACTACCCGCAGGCGGTGTCGGTCGAGGGCGCCTCGGTGCCGGGCTCGCCGTCCCCAGAGGAGCTCCTCGGCGACCATGTCAAGTGGACGACGCTGGTCCCGCGCACGCCCGTCGGCGGCCACGCGGCCAACGGCTTCTCCGTGTCGGTGGAGCAGCGTTTCACCCACGTGCGGGTCAACCAGCACCCCGACGGCGGCATCGCCCGGCTGCGCGTGCACGGGGAGGTCGTGCCCGATCCCGAGTGGCTGACGGTGCTCGGCACCTTCGACGTCGTCGCCCTGGAGAACGGCGGCCGCGCCGAGGACGCCTCCGACCTCTTCTACTCGCCGGCGAGCAACACCATCCAGCCGGGCCGCTCCCGCAAGATGGACGACGGCTGGGAGACCCGCCGCCGCCGCGACCGGGGCAACGACTGGATCCGCTACCGCCTGGCGGCCCAGGCCCGGATCCGCGCGCTGGAGATCGACACGGCTTATCTGAAGGGCAACAGCGCCGGCTGGGCCTCGGTGTCGGTCAAGGACGGCGAGAGCGGCGAGTGGACGGAGATCCTCCCGCGAACCCGCCTCCAGCCCGACACCAACCACCGCTTCGTCCTGCCGGCTCCGGCGGTCGGCACGCACGCGCGCGTGGACATCTATCCCGACGGCGGCATCTCCCGCCTGCGCCTGTTCGGCTCCCTCACGGAAGCGGGCACGGCGGCGCTGACGGCCCGCCACCAGGAGCTCGGCGGCTGAGCCGACCGCCACCCCCGTGAACACCCCGGACGGCAGGGGGCGTTCACGGGGCGGTGACGCGATGCGGGCCGCCCCGCCCTCCGCGAGAGCCTCGCCCGACCGGGATCCGGACCGGGATCCGGACCGGGATCGGGACCGGGACCGGGATCGGGACCGGGATCGGGCGAGGCCGGTCTCTATGCCGCGTGCCCGCCGTCCACGGCGAACTCGGCGCCCGTGACGTACGAAGCCACCGCCAGGTGCGCGACCGTCGCGGCCACCTCCTGCGCCGTGCCGAAGCGGCCCAGCGCGGTCATCGTCGCCTGACCCGCCGCGTACGGGCCGTCCGCCGGGTTCATGTCCGTGTCGATCGGGCCGGGGTGGACGAGGTTCGCGGTGATCCCGCGCGGGCCCAGCTCCCGGGCGAGGGCCTTGGTCAGACCGACCAGGGCCGACTTGCTCATCGCGTACAGGGTCCCGCCGGGGCCGGGCACCCGCTGGGTCATACAGGTGCCGATCGTGATGATCCGGCCGCCGTCCGTCATCCGCCCGGCGGCGGCCTGCGAGGCCAGGAACACCCCGCGCACGTTCACGGCGAGCACCCGGTCGACGTCCAAGAGGCCGAGCCCCTCCAGCGGCCCGAGGACACCGACACCCGCGTTGTTCACCAGCACGTCGAGGCCGCCCAGCGCCCGGGCCGTACGGTCCACCGCCCCGGCCGCCTCCCCGGGGTCCGCCGCGTCCGCGCGCAGGGCCACCGCGCGCCGTCCCAGCGCCTCCACGGCCGCCACGACGTCCTCGGCCGCCTCCTTGTCGTTCACGTAGGTCACCGCCACGTCCGCGCCTTCGCCTGCGAGCCGCAGGGCGGTGGCCGCTCCGATGCCGCGGCTGCCGCCGGTCACGAGGGCCACCTTGCCGTCCAGCGTCTTCTCGGTCGTTGTCATGGGTCCATCCCAGCGGCCGGCGCCCCGTCCTGCTGGCGGCGAACGGACGTCGAGGTCCTGCCCCGCACCGGGTACGCCGTCCGAGAAGAGCGGAACTCTTTCCTCCGCTTCCCGCGTTCTCCTTCTGTGACCCTTCAGCAAGAGATCGTCGGCAGCGCGATGCAGATGGCGGTCGTCAGCCTGCAGCCCGGCCGGACCGTGTACTGCGAGGCGGGAAAGTTCCTCTTCAAGACGACGAACGTGACCATGGAGACCCGGCTGGGCGGCCCCTCAGGCGGCAGCGGCGGGCAACCGCAGGGCGGTCCGTCCGGCGGCGGCATGGGCGGCATGCTGCGCCAGGCCATGGGCACGGCCATGCAGGCCGGCCAGCGCGCGCTCGCGGGCGAGTCGCCGGCGTTCCAGTACTTCACCGCCCAGGGCGGCGAGGGCACGGTCGGCTTCGCGGGCGTGCTCCCCGGCGAGATGCGCGCCCTGGAGCTGGACGGCACGCGCGCGTGGTTCGCCGAGAAGGACGCGTTCGTGGCCGCCGAGTCCACCGTCGACTTCGGCATCGCCTTCCAGGGCGGCCGCACCGGCATGAAGGGCGGCGAGGGTTTCGTCCTGGAGAAGTTCACCGGCCGCGGCACGGTGATCATCGCGGGGGCCGGCAACTTCATCGACCTCGACCCGGCCGACTTCGGGGGCCGCGTCGAGGTCGACACCGGCTGCGTGGTCGCCTTCGAGGAGGGCATCCGGTACGGCGTCCAGCGCGTCGGCGGTCTCAACCGCCAGGGGGTCATGAACGCGGTGTTCGGCGGCGAGGGCCTGTCCCTGGCCACCCTGGAGGGCAGCGGCCGCGTCATCCTCCAGTCCCTCACGATCGAGAGTCTCGCCAACGCCCTGAGGAAGGCCCAGGGCGGCGACAAGCAGGGGCCGACAGGCGGACTGTTCTCGACGAACGAGGGTTGAACCGATGAGGTGCGCGTGCCGGACGTGCCTCGCCCCGCGGCCTTCAGACGTGGGGGGTCCGCGGGGCGAGGGTCTGTGGATCGGACGAGCGGGCGGTGTCGGTCAGCAGCCGTAGTTGATCAGGTTGAAGGTGACGTAGTGGTCCGCGGTGTAGTAGTCCTCGGCGGACTTCTTCCCGGTCACGACGCGGCGCGCGCCGCGCGTCGAGGAGCCCGGGGTCTTCACCGTGTACTCGTGGTAGTAGCCGGTGGTCTGGCTGGGCAGGACGCCTTCCCGGTTCTGGAAGACGGCGCCGTCCTGCGAGTACGGGAACGGCCCGCCCGCATCGATCAGTTCGAGCGTGTCGTACGCCTGGGAGGGCAGCTTCGTGTAGCAGACGCTGCCGACGGCCGCGTGGGCCGTGGTGGCGGAGACGGCGCCGCCGACGAGGAGGGCGGACAGGACGGCCGCCGAGGTGACAGTACGAGTGATCCGTGGGGGGAATCTCATGGCCTCATGATGACGCGCGTAGACAGTGTCATGTCAATGACAAGGCGCGGGAATTTGCCTTCGGGTCCGAGAAGTTTTCACGGTGTTAACCGGCGTCCGGACTCCCGCGCTCAGCCCGGCCTCCGGCTCTCCGCGGCGGCGAACAGGACGAACGCCGGCACGATCAGCGCGGTGCTCGCGTACACCTCGTAGCCGTCGAGGAGGCCGAGGCGCTGGACGAGGCCCACGCGCCGGCGGGTGAACTCGTGCAGCAGGCCCAGGACACCCTGCCCCAGGGCGGTGAAACCGGGTACTCCCAGCAGCTCCTTCATGCTCGGGACTCTCGCCCCGCGGAACCCCCGCCGGCCATCGGCCGCCGGGCGGGACCCGTACGACGGAAGACTGCCGATCGGCGGCCCGGCCGCGCCGAAAGTGGACGCCGCCGTGACTTGGGTCGGCCGTTCCCGGCCTTCGGTAGGGGATTCCTGCTCGACGCGATGCTGCCGCACGGCCGCGCCGACCTCGTCGAGTCGCTCGCCCACCCCCTGCCCCTGACGGTCATCTGCGAGCTCCTCGGCGTCCCCGAAGCGGACCGCCCGGCGTTCCGCAGGCTGTCGGGCGAGGCCGTCGCGCCCACCAGCTCGGAGACCGAGTACGACGCGTTCGTACGGCTCGGCACGTACCTGACCGAGCTGATCGAGGACAAGCGGTGTGCCGGGCCGAGCGGTGACCTGCTGGACGACCTGATCCGCACCACCGCGCAGGACGGCGACCGGCTCTCGGCGGGCGAGCTGCGCGGCATGGCGTTCATCCTCCTCATCGCCGGACACGAGACCACCGTCAACCTGATCACCAACGCCGTCCACGCCCTGCTCACCCACCCGGATCAGCTGGCCGCCCTGCGCGCCGACATGAGTCTCCTCGACGGCACCGTCGAGGAGGCCCTGCGCTACGAGGGGCCGGTGGAGAACGCCACGTACCGGTTCGCCGCCGAACCGCTGGAGATCGCCGGCACGTCCGTCGCCCAGGGCGAGGCGGTGATGATCAGCCTGACCGCGGCAGGCCGCGACCCGGGACGCTATCCGGCCCCCGACGGCTTCGACGTCCGCCGCGACAGCCGGGGCCACCTGGCCTTCGGTCACGGCATCCACTACTGCCTGGGCGCCCCGCTGGCCCGTCTGGAGGCACGCACGGCGTTACGGTCCCTGCTCGACCGCGCCCCCGCCCTGGCACTCGACGGCCCGCCCGGCGACTGGCTCCCCGGCCCGCTGATGCGCGGGATGCGCAGCCTCCCGGTGCGCTGGTAGGACGGCGGCCGACCCATTCCGTGTGCCGACCGGGCCCCGGCGTCTCCGGGGCCGCATCCTGCCTCACCCCGTCCCGGAAGTCACCGGGATCTCCGCGAGCCACACCGCCCTGCGGTCTCGCCGGGACACCTCGCAGGCCTCGGCGATCCGCAGGGCCTCGAGCGCCTCGCGGCCGCCGCAGGGGTTGGCCCGCTCGCCCCGCACCACGTCCACGAAGGCGTTCAGCTCCGCCGTGTACGCGGGTTCGAACCGCTCCAGGAACCCCGTCCACGGTTTGTCCGCGGCCGGGGGGCCGGTGGGTTCGGTGGACGCGATCGGGGTGCGGTCGTCCAGGCCGACGACGATCTGGTCGAGCTCCCCGGCCAGCTCCATGCGGACGTCGTAGCCCGCCCCGTTCAGCCGGGTCGCCGTCGCCGTGGCGAGGGTGCCGTCGTCGAGGGTGAGGACCGCCGCCGCCGTGTCCACGTCCCCCGCCTCGCGGAACATCGCGGGTCCGGCG
The DNA here is from genome assembly GCF_042737245.1 of Streptomyces sp. NPDC060002. Classification (NCBI taxonomy): domain Bacteria; kingdom Bacillati; phylum Actinomycetota; class Actinomycetes; order Kitasatosporales; family Streptomycetaceae; genus Streptomyces; species Streptomyces sp. NPDC060002. The sequence goes on along the minus strand of NZ_JBHWUW010000015.1, from coordinate 63,818 downwards.
TCGGAGCCGGCGGCGTACACCTCCGTCACCTCGCGGCCGGTCACCCAGCGCAGACAGTCGAAGTCGTGCAGGAGCGCGTCCCGGTAGATGCCGCCGGACACCGGCAGCCACGCGGCCGGCGGCGCCGACTGGTCGGACGTCAGCGCCCGTACGGTGTGCAGCCGGCCGAGCCGCCCCGAGCGCACCGCCTCCCGGGCCCCTGTGTACCCCGCGTCGAAGCGGCGCTGGAAGCCCATGTGAAGGATCGTTCCGGCGGTCTCGACCTCGGCGATCGCCTGTAAGGTCCCCGCCAGATCGAGGGCGATCGGCTTCTCGCAGAAGACCGGGAGCCCGGAGCGCGCTGCCCGACCGATCAGTTCGGCGTGGGCCGAGGTGGCCGTCGTGATCACCACGGCGTCCACGCCCCAGCGGAAGATCTCGTCCACCCCTGGGGCGGCCGTCTCGCCCAGCCGGTGCGCGAGCTCCTGGGCCCGCGCAGGGTCCGCGTCCGTCAGGATCAGGGATCCGACCTCGCGGTGACGGCTGAGTGTGTTCGCATGAATGGTGCCTATGCGGCCCGTCCCGATGACCCCGATGCGCATGAGACAAAGGTGCGTTCCAGGCCGGGCGCTGTCAATGCGTATGTCCTGACAACCGAACTACACGACTTCCCGTCAACCGGTCGCGGAGCTACGCTCGGGCCGTGCCGAAACCAGAAGTGGACCCGACCGTGCAGCTAGAACTACGTGTGGACCGAAGTTCTCCGGTGCCGTTGTACTTCCAGCTCGCCCAGCAGCTGGAGGCCGCTATCGAGCACGGCTCGCTCACCCCCGGCAGCCTGCTGGGCAACGAGATCGAGCTCGCCGCGCGGCTCGGCCTGTCCCGGCCGACCGTCCGCCAGGCGATCCAGTCACTCGTCGACAAGGGCCTCCTGGTCCGCCGCAGGGGGGTCGGCACCCAGGTCGTGCACAGCCAGGTCAAGCGCCCGCTGGAGCTCAGCAGCCTCTACGACGACCTGGAGGCCGCCGGCCAGCGTCCGGCGACGACGGTGCTGGTCAACACCATGGTCCCGGCGTCCGCCGAAGTCGCCGCCGCGCTCGCGGTGGCCGAGGGCAGCGACGTGCACCGGGTGGAGCGGCTGCGCCTGGCGCACGGGGAGCCGATGGCCTACCTGTGCAACCACCTGCCGTCCGGCCTGCTCGGCCTGGACACCGGGCAGCTCCAGGCCACCGGCCTGTACCGGCTGATGCGGGCCGCCGGGATCACCCTGCACAGCGCCCGCCAGTCCATCGGCGCCCGCGCCGCCACCACCGCCGAGGCCGAGCGGCTCGCCGAGGAGGAAGGTGCCCCGCTGCTGACGATGCAGCGCACGACCTTCGACGACACCGGCCGGGCGGTGGAGTTCGGCGACCACATCTACCGGCCGACCCGCTACTCCTTCGAGTTCCAGCTGCTCGTACGCCCCTGAATCCCACCGGCGCGCGATCGGCCCACCTTGGTCGCATTGTCCAGACAATGTGACCGGATATCGGGACAAGGTGACGGATGGGCGGTCCCCGGCCCGGCTGTGCGTGTTTTTCTGTGCCCGGTCATGGGCCGTTCGTGTCCGGTGCGAGGTCATCGGATGCGGGCGTTCGACGGAACACGGCAAGAAGGGCACGGCCTCACGGCAGGGCGCGGCAGGGCAGGGCGGGCAACACGGCACGGCACGGCTCCGGACCTGGGCGGGGTTTCCTGCGCGCCGGCAGCCTCGGCACGGTCCTTCTCCGCGACCGCGATCGGCACGGTCCTCTCCGCGACCGCGATCACCCCGGGGGAGCTGACGCGCCGGATGGCGGGTGGCAGCGGCCCGGACGACCTCCGCCACCAGCTGCGGCGGGCCTGGGGAGCGCGGGCCCGCGCCGACGCGCGGCCGTACCGGGGGCGACCGGCCGCGACGAGCCCGCGCCCGGCACAGACCGTCCGCCCCCGCCGCCGCCCCGCTCGGCACCCGGGGGGAGGGTGAGGCAGAATCGGCGGCGATGAGCACCTACGGCAACTTCACGGCCCCCATCGGCTCCCGCCGCGCCCCCGTACTCCGCACCGTGGGCACGAGGGAGCGCCGATCGCACCTCACCGCACCCCGAGTGCCGACGGTCGGCATCGACATCGGTGGCACCAAGGTGATGGCGGGGGTCGTCGACGCCGACGGCAACATCCTGGAGAAGGTCCGCACGGAGACTCCGGACAAGTCCAAGAGCCCGAAGGTCGTGGAGGACACGATCGTCGAGCTGGTCCTGGACCTGTCCGACCGCCACGACGTGCACGCCGTCGGCGTCGGCGCGGCGGGGTGGGTCGACGCGGACCGCAACCGCGTCCTGTTCGCCCCCCACCTGTCGTGGCGCAACGAGCCGCTGCGCGACCGCCTCTCCGGCCGTCTCGCGGTTCCCGTCCTGGTGGACAACGACGCCAACACCGCCGCCTGGGCGGAGTGGCGCTTCGGCGCGGGCCGCGGCGAGGACCACCTGGTCATGATCACCCTCGGTACCGGGATCGGCGGCGCGATCCTGGAGGACGGGCAGGTCAAGCGAGGCAAGTACGGCGTCGCCGGTGAGTTCGGCCATATGCAGGTCGTGCCCGGCGGCCACCGCTGCCCGTGCGGCAACCGCGGCTGCTGGGAGCAGTACAGCTCGGGCAACGCGCTGGTCAGGGAGGCCCGCGAACTGGCCGCCGCCGACTCGCCGGTGGCGTACGGCATCATCGAGCACGTCAAGGGCAACATCGCCGACATCACCGGCCCGATGATCACCGAGCTGGCCCGCGAGGGCGACGCCATGTGCATCGAGCTGCTCCAGGACATCGGCCAGTGGCTCGGCGTCGGCATCGCCAACCTGGCGGCCGCCCTCGACCCGTCCTGCTTCGTGATCGGCGGCGGCGTCTCGGCCGCCGACGACCTGCTGATCAGCCCCGCACGGGACGCCTTCAAGCGCCAGCTCACCGGCCGCGGCTACCGCCCCGAGGCCCGGATCGTCCGCGCCCAGCTGGGCCCCGACGCCGGTATGGTCGGCGCGGCCGACCTGGCCCGCCTGGTCGCCCGCCGCTTCCGGCGCGCCAAGCGCCGCCGCGTGGAGCGCTACGAGCGCTTCGAACGGTTCACCGAGGCGGCCCGCCGTACCCAGGACACGGCGTGACCGCCGTACCGCCCCGCCCCCAGGACACCGCATGACCGCCGCACGACCCCGCACGACCCGGGACACCGCATGACAGCATCGCTGCCCCGCCAGGCCGCGCCCCCCGACGAGCCGCACCGCCCGCCGGAGGACCGCCGGCACGTGATCCGCCGCAGGGCCCTCACCCTGCTGATCATCGTGCTGCTCATCGGTGTCCCGGCCGGCTACCTGGTGATCTCCGCCAACCAGAGCCGCGACAGCGGCAAGGACAAGGAGGCCAAGTACTCGGCGACCGGCCTGACCGAGGGCTGGCCGTCGAAGGTCCAGCGCCGCCTGTACCAGGTACCGATCCCGCACCCCTCGAACCAGGTCGCCTACTACGAGACGAACAACTGGAAGACCAGCCGTCTGTACGCGCAGTTCCAGACGACGCAGACCGGACTCGACCAGTTCCTCGCCGGCATCGGCGTCGCCAGGGCCGACCTGAAGAAGGGCGAGATCACCATCAGCGCCCGCGACCAGGAGGTCACGGGCTGGAAGTTCGACGGCCCCGGCTCGCGCCCCGGCGACGACTTCGGCATCGTCCACGAACAGAAGAAGCCCATGCCGACGCTGGATGTCGTGGTGAACACCGGCAACGCGATCTACCCCTTCGTCTACGTGGTCTCCCGCACGGTCCCCTGACCGGCCCCGACGAGGCCCCGCCCGGACCGGAACGCGGTGACGGGGCCGGCCGCCGGGACCGATTGTCAGACCCCGCCCGTAGAGTCGAAGACGACTGATCCGACACGCGGGCGGGAGGTGGACACCCGGCATGAGCGTCATGGCCGACGGCACGGCCGCGGCGGAGCCCGGCTCCGTCTGCGTGCGACTCGCCGCCGTCTTCCTGCCCGCGCCCCTTCCGCGCGAGGGCCGCGTCGCCTTCTGGGACCCGGCGGACGGCCCCTTGCCCACCACGGCGGACGCGGAGCACACGGAACTCACGGTCGTCCGGCGCCACGGCTCGGCGATCCGCCGCAAGCAGGCCCCCGCGCTGTCCCTGCCGCTCGACCGGGCGCTCCCGCTGCTCGTGCGGGCCCGCCGCGACCCCGCCGCCCACCCGGCGACCGCCTGCTGGGGCGCGGCCGCGCTGCACGCGCTGCGGCTCACCGCCCGCGGCCGTCTGCTGCCCGGCCTGACGCCCACGGGCCACGACGCCTGGCGGGCGGGCCCGCTGGACCCGGAGGACATCGCACATCTGCGCGCGGTCGCCGCCGCGCTCCCGCACGAGGGCCACGCGGTGCCGCTGCCCGGCCCCGGGCCGCTCCGGCTGCCCCGCCCCGAGGCCCTGATGCGGTCCTTCCTGGACGCGGTGGCGGACACCCTGCCCCGCACCCCGGCCGCACCGCACGCGTGCGGGAAGCCCTTCGCCGACCGCCGGCCCCAGCGGCTGCCCGGCGCGCACGACTGGGCCGCGGAGGTCGCCGCAGGCATGGACGCGGGCGTGCGGATCTCGCTCCGCCTCGACCTGTCCGCCTACGACATGTTCGACCGGCTCGACGACGGCGAGCGGGCGCGCCGGGCGGGCGCCGCGATCGTCCAGGTGCACAGCCTCGCCGACCCCACCCTGATGACCGACGCGGCGGCCCTGTGGGCGGGCGAGGCGGACGCCGCCTTCGGGGCACGAGCACGCGTGGACGCGGCCCTCGCGGTACGGCGCGCCGCCCGCGTCTGGCCGCCGCTCGCCCGGCTCGCCGAACAGGACGCACCCGACGTCCTGGCCCTGTCCGAAGACGAGCTGAGCGATCTCCTCGGGGTGGCGGCCACCCGGCTCGCGGCGGCCGGGGTCGCCGTGCACTGGCCGAGGGACCTGGCGCAGGACCTCAGCGCCGCCGCGGTGGTCAGGACCGCGCCCGGCTCCGCGACCGACGGCACCGGCTTCTTCGAGAGCGAGGAACTGCTCCAGTTCCGCTGGCAGCTGGCGCTCGGCGGCGACCCGCTCAGCGAGGCCGAGATGGACACTCTGGCGGAGGCCCACCGTCCGGTGGTCCGGCTCCGGGACCGGTGGGTCCTGGTCGACCCGGCGCTCGTGCGCAAGGCCCGCAAGCGGGAACTGGGCCTGCTGGACCCGGTCGACGCCCTGTCCGTCGCCCTCAGCGGCACCGCGGAGGTCGACGGCGAGAGCGTCGAGGCGGTCCCCGTCGGCGCCCTGGCCGCCCTGCGCGACCGCCTCACCACCGGTGTGCACCCCGCCGACCCGCCCGCCGGCCTGAACGCCACCCTGCGCGACTACCAGCTGCGCGGCCTGGCCTGGCTGGACCTCATGACCTCCCTGGGCCTCGGCGGCTGCCTCGCCGACGACATGGGCCTCGGCAAGACGATCACCGTCATCGCCCTGCACCTGAAGCGGGCCCGCACCGAACCGACCCTGGTGGTCTGCCCGGCCTCCCTCCTGGGCAACTGGCAGCGCGAGATCAACCGCTTCGCGCCCGGCGTCCCGGTCCGCCGCTTCCACGGTGCCGGCCGCAGCCTGGCGGACCTCGGCGGCGGCTTCGTCCTCACCACGTACGGCACGATGCGCTCGGCGGCGCCCACCCTGGCCGGGCAGCCCTGGGGCATGGTCGTCGCGGACGAGGCCCAGCACGTGAAGAACCCCTACTCGGCGACGGCGAAGGCGCTGCGCACGATCCCGACCCCCGCGCGCGTGGCCCTGACCGGCACCCCCGTCGAGAACAACCTCTCCGAGCTCTGGGCCCTGCTCGACTGGACGACACCGGGACTCCTCGGCCCCCTGAAGTCCTTCCGCGCCCGGCACGCGCGCGCCGTCGAGAACGGCGAGGACGACCAGGCGGTGGAGCGCCTCGCCCGGCTGGTCCGCCCGTTCCTCCTGCGCCGCAAGAAGTCCGACCCCGGCATCGTGCCCGAGCTGCCGCCCAAGACCGAGACCGACCACCCGGTCCCGCTCACCCGGGAACAGGCCGCGCTGTACGAGGCGGTGGTGCGGGAGTCCCTGCTGGCCATCGAGACGGCGGACGGCATCGCCCGGCGTGGGCTGGTGCTGAAGCTGCTGGGCGCGCTCAAGCAGATCTGCGACCACCCGGCCCTGTACCTCAAGGAGGAGACCGCCTCCGTCGGCGACGCCCTGGCCGCCCGCTCCGGCAAACTCGCCCTGCTGGACGAGCTGCTGGACACCCTGCTCGCCGAGGACGGCTCGGCCCTCGTCTTCACGCAGTACGTCGGGATGGCCCGCCTGATCACCGCCCATCTCACCGCCCGCGCGGTCCCGGTCGACCTGCTGCACGGCGGCACCCCGATCCCCGAGCGGGAGCGGATGGTGGACCGCTTCCAGGCCGGTGCGACCCCGGTTCTCGTGCTCTCCCTGAAGGCCGCCGGCACTGGCCTCAACCTCACCCGCGCCGGCCATGTCGTCCACTTCGACCGCTGGTGGAACCCCGCGGTGGAGGAACAGGCCACCGACCGCGCCTACCGCATCGGCCAGACCCAGCCGGTCCAGGTGCACCGCCTCATCACCGAGGGCACGGTCGAGGACCGTATCGCCGAGATGCTCCAGGCGAAGCGCGCCCTGGCCGACGCGATCCTCGGCTCCGGCGAGTCGGCCCTCACCGAACTGACCGACCGTGAACTGTCCGACCTGGTCAGGCTGCGGAGGGAGGCGTGATGGGGGAGACGGAGAAGGCCGAGACCGCGGCCGAGAGCACAGCCGAGACCGCCGCCGCCGGCACGGCCGGGGAGCAACGGGAGAAGGCCGCCGGCCCGGCCGACGAGGCACGCCGTGCGCTGCGGGCGGCCCGGGAGCGCTCGCAGGAACAGGATCCGTCGCAAGGACCGTCGCAAGGGCCGTCGCGGGAACCCTCGGTGCGGCCCGCGGGCCCCGCCCTCAGGCCCGGCGACGCGGCCCGCGCGGCCCTGCGGCGCACGGCGGAATCCGCGCCGACAGCGGACGCCGTGACCATGGCGGACCCGACCCCCGCGCAAGCCGCCCAGACCGACGACGCCGACCCCACCACGGCTCCCACTCCACCGGCGACCACTCCACCGGCGACCCCTGCGTCGGCGAACCGCGCGTCGGCGAACCCCGCGCCGACTCACCCCGCGTCGGCGACCCCTGCGCCGAGTCACCCCGCGCTGACTGACCTCGCGTCGGCGACCCCTGCGCCGAGTCACCCCGCGCTGACTGACCTCGCGTCGGCGACCCCTGCGCCGAGTCACCCCGCGCTGACTGACCTCGCGTCGGCGACCCCTGCGCCGAGTCACCCCGCGCTGACTCACCCCGCGTCGGCGACCCCTGCGCCGACTCACCCCGCGCTGACTGACCCCGCGTCGGCGAATCCTGCGCCCACTGGTCTCTCGCCGACGGCCCCCTCGTCGGCCGGTGTCCCGCCGGCGGGCGCCGAGCCGCGCGCCCCGCAGGCCGGCACCGGCTCGCGCCCCGGGGACATCGCGCGAGAGGCCCTGCGCGCCGCCCGCGCGGAGGCCCGGCAGGGCCGGCAGGGCCTGGCCGAGACCCGGACGCGGGCAGGTCGCGGGACCCCGCGCGGCGACGGCGGCCTCCGCCCCCGCACCGACGCACGTCCCACCGACGCCCGGCGACACGTCAGCGCACATGATCGTGTCGCCGACGAACGAGCGCGTGTCGTGAGGGAGTTGCTCGCGGGTGCCTTCCAGATGCCGTCGGAGGAGACGGCCGAGCCCGAGCCCGAGGCCGAGCCCGAGCACCAGCCCGAGTACGAGCCCGAGTACGAGGCCGAGGGCCGGGCCGAGGGCGAGACCGGTCCCGGCAGCGCGACGGCGGACGACGGAAGCTCACCCGAACGTTCCCCCTTCGCGCCCCTCCTCGGAAGCGCGCCTCCCCTGCCTCTCGAACCGTCCCGCACCCCCCGCTCCATGGCCGCCCCCGCACGGGACGGCGACCACCGCCGCACCTTCCCCGCCTTCCCCCCTCGCGCCGGCGGATCCTTCGCCGGGACCTGGTGGGGCAACGCCTGGGTCACCGCGCTGGAAGAGGGCGCCCTCGACCCCAACCGCCTGGCCCGCGGGCGCGGTTACGCGGAGCAGGGACACGTGGACGCGATCACCGTGACCCCCGGGCTCGTCCTGGCGTACGTGCAGGGCAGCCGCCCCCGCCCCTACCGCGTGCAGGTGCGGCTGCGCACCCTCGGCGGCGAGGACTGGGAGCGCTTCCTGGAGGCGGCCGTCGAGCGCCCCGGGCACATCGCCGCGCTGCTCGACAAGGAGATGCCCGAGTCCCTCGCCGAGTGCGGGGTGCCGCTGCTGCCCGGTCCGGGCGACCTCGAGCCGCAGTGCAGCTGCCCCGACCGCGGTCACCCCTGCAAGCACGCCGCCGCCCTCTGCTACCAGACCGCGCGGCTGCTCGACGCCGACCCGTTCGTGCTGTTCCTGCTGCGCGGCCGGGGCGAACGCGAGGTGCTCGACGCGCTGTCGCGCCGTAACGCCGCCCGCGCGGCCCGAGCCGCCCAGGAGCAGGAACCGGAACCCCTGCCGGGCGTACGGGCCGCCGAGGCCCTCGCCGAGCGCCGGCTCCCGCCGCTGCCCGCCCCGCTGCCCGTGCCCCCGCACCCCGAGCAGCCTCCGGCCTACCCGTCCGCGCCGAACGGCCCCGACTCCTTCGCGCTGGACCACCTCGCGACCGACGCCGCCGCCCGCGCCCACGCCCTGCTGGTCACCGGCCAGGACGAGATCGGCGAACTGACCCTCTGGCGGGACGCCGTACGGCTCGCCGCGTCCCGCCCCGGTTCCGGGCTCACCGTCACCACCCGCGCCCTCTACGCCGCGCTCGCCTCCGCCGCCGGCCGCACCCCGGTCGAACTGGCCCGCGCGGTGGCCGCCTGGCGGCAGGGCGGCCCGGACGGGCTCACCGTCCTGGAGGAGACCTGGGACCCGCCGGCCGGCCGCTTCGACCGGGCCCGGCCGCTCCTCCTCGCCGCCGACCTCCCGGCCTTCCGGCCGCGCCGCAACCACCTCACCCACCCCCGCGGACACGTCCAACTCCGCTTCGGCAGAGACGGGTTGTGGTACGCGTACGAGTCCGAACCGGGCCATGACGACTGGTGGCCACGGGGCACCCCCGGTCCGGATCCGGTGGGCGCGCTGACCGGCCTGGGCGGCTCGGACGAGCTCTGACGCGTCCAGGACCGCAGCGGCGCGCAGCGCGGCCCGGCCGGTGACCGCCGCCCGAGACCGTTCCAACTCCCCGAATCCGCTTCCCACTTCGCCTCCGCCTCGTACGATGGCGCCCGTGACTCTCGACGACCACCGCCCCGCCCCGCGGTACCGCGCGCTGCTCTCGCGCGGCTGTTGTTGATCCTCACCTCCTCCCTCCCCACCTTCACCGCCCTCCCGCCGTGGACGCGCCGCGCCTTCTGACGCCCTGGCCGCGTCCCGGTCCAGGCACCCGCCTCCGGAAAGGCAGGCCCATGCCCACGTCTCCCACGCCCGAATCCGCCTACGACCGCCGCAGACTGCACCAGTGGCTGGCCGGCGAGGCCCGCGCCGACGGTGTCTCCCGGCGTGATCTGCTCCGTCTCGTCGCCGCCGCCGGACTCGCCACCGCCGTGACTCCCGCGTTCTCCGCGCCGGCTGCGGCGGCGACGTCACCCGGTATCGTCAAGGCGCTCCCCGACGACTGGTTCACCGTCCGGGGCACCAACGCCGAGACGAAGTTCGCCTCCCTCGCCGGAACCGGCTACCACACCCCCGTCGATCACTTCTTCGTCCGCAACCACACCTCCACCCCCGTCCTCGACGCCGCCGGCTGGACCCTCACCGTCCACGGCGACGGCCTGACCCACGCCCACCCCGTCGAGTTCACCCTCGACGACCTGAAGAAGTTCCCCGCGGTCACCCGCACGGCGTTCGTGGAGTGCGCGGGCAACGGCCGCAGCTTCTTCACCTCCCAGCAGGGCCAGAGCGTCACCGGCACGGCGTGGACGCTGGGCGCGATCGGCACCGCGCGCTGGCGCGGGGTCCGCCTCGCCGACGTCCTGCGGCGGGCGGGGCTCGACCGTGACGCCGTCGACGTCCTGCCCCGCGGCCTCGACGCCGACTACGTCACCGCCGACGGCACCGACCTCGGCCGGGTCCGCCGCCCCCTGCCGGTGTCCAAGGCGCTCGACGACGTCATCCTCGCCTACGAGATGAACGGCGAGCCGCTGCCGTACGACCACGGCTTCCCCGTACGCGTCCTGGTGCCGAACTGGATCGGCATCGCCTCGACCAAGTGGGTCGGTGACATCGAGGTGTCCGCGCAGCCCCTCTACTCGCCCTGGAACACCGACTTCTACCGGCTGTTCGGCAGCGCCCACCCCGAAGGCGGCGGCGCCCCGCTGACCCGGCAGACCGTCAAGAGCGCCTGGGAACTGCCGTGGGACGCGAGCCTCGGGGCGGGCGGCGTGCACCGGCTGACCGGACGCTCCTGGTCCGGCGCCGGCGCCGTCGTGCGCGTCGACGTCAGCACCGACGGAGGGAACCGCTGGCGGCGCGCCCGGCTGGACGACGCCCCGCGCCGCGCGGGCTGGGTCCGCTGGTCCACCGACTGGCGCCCCTCGGCCCCGGGCGGGTACACCCTGCTGGCCCGGGCCACCGACAGCACCGGCCGCACCCAGCCCGGCACGGCCGTCCCGAACACACAAGGCTATCTGTTCGACGCCGTGGTCCGCCATCCCGTACGGGCGGTGTGAGGGGAACGGGCGTAGGGCGCAAAGACGTCGGCCGAGGCTCCGGCACGGGATTCGCGGGGTCCCTCTGTACGATGCACGCGCGTCGGGTCTCACCTGCCGCCCGGCGGGGCGGGTGAAGCCCGGTGCAGAGGATCTTCGCGGGGCTGCCACAACCTGGGACGGCTTGCACGCTGGTCCGGGAACGGCGTCGAAGCCCGGGCGGGTACGCCAGGCGGACACTCAGCGGTCGAGGGGCACGTAGGTGCCGCCGGGCAGGTCCGGTGTTTCGGCGGCGTCGAGCAACGCGGCGGCGACGGTGGCGCGGCTGACGCGGGCGGGGAAGAGCCGATGGGGTGCCTGGCTCAAGTCCACGGTGCGACGGTGTTCGCTGAGCGGTCCGGCAGACAGCGGCCCGCAGTGAAAGACCGTGCCCCCGGCGTCGAGGATGGTGGTGTCGGCGGTGACCTTGTCGGTGAGTTCGGCACCCATGGCCCGCAGCAGGGTGCGCGTCAAGGCGCCGGCCGCGGCGGCGGAGGCGCCGGTGCCGAACGCCCCCATCCAGATGATGCGCTCGGGGGCGGCGGCCACGGCGCCACGAGCACCCGCGGTCAGCACACCGACCTGGTCACGGCTGGGGATACCCAGTGCGGAGATGATGGTGGTGGCGTCTTTGAGCGCACGGCCGATGGCGTCGGTGTCCCGTACGTCGGCGCGCACTCGGATCAGCTGGTCGTCATGGCCGGTGGCCGGGAGGCGGTCGGGATTACGGGCGACGGCCGTGACGGTGTGGCCACGATCAAGGGCCTGCTGGATCAGCTGCTGCCCGGTGGCGCCCGTGGCGCCCAAAACAGTGAGATGCATGGTCGAACTCCTTATAAGCAGGCGGTACTTGGGGGTTTTGCTTGTTCTGCGGGGTGACGGACGCCGCGGCGGTTCAGGTGGTAGCGGACAGCACGTTCAGAGCGGCGGCGTGCACTCCTGGCGCGGCGACCAGCAGGTCGGCGCCCGGCCGCCAGGGCCGGCCGTACAGGTCGGTGGCTATGGCGCCGGCTTCGGTAGCGAGCAACACGCCGGCGCCCACCCCTGACATCTCGGGCTGGAACTGCCAGTAGGCGTCGTACTGGCCGGCGGCCACGCCCAGCAGCGGGAAGGTGGTGGGGATGGTGCTGCGTACCAGCAACGCGCTGCCCAGCATGGCGGCGAATGCCTTCGCCATGTGCCGGCGTTGCGCCTGGTCTTCGCCGCCGTCCTGGCTGGTGGTCATCATCGCCATTTCGAGGTCGGTCTTGGCGGACGCCTGCAGCCGAGTTCCGCTGCGGAAGGCACCGCCGCCGCGCACGGCGGTATAGGTGACGTTGCCGATGGGCTGATGCACCACGCCGAGCACAGGCTCGTTGTCGCGGACCAAGGTGATGGTGGTGCCCCATTCGGTCAGCCCGTGCAGGTGGTTGATCGCGCCTTCGACGATGTCGCTCACCCACCACTCGCCGGCGGGCAGGTCGCCTTGGTGCTGTTCCTCCTCATCCTCGCCCAGCCAGGTGGCCTGCGGCCGGATCGCGGCCAGGGCCGCCTGAACGCCCTCGGCGGCTTCTTCTTCCATAGGTCCGAAGCGGCTCATGATGTCCTCACGGGTGGCCGGTCGGGCCTCTGGTGAGTAGCGGGCAAGTACGCGGGCGCCGATCCGTTCGGCGACCTCGACGACGGCGGGGAGCATTGCGGAGTCGTCGGTGAGGGTGCTCGGCACGGCGGGAGCGGACTTGGCAGGAGTAGACATGGCAGGGACCTCCGAGAGGTGAGGGACATGAGCAGAAGCCGCTGCTTCAGCGGTGGTTGTTCGTGTACGGGTGATGCGAGGCGCCACCGCGGGCGGCCCGCGAGGCGGCCGAGGGCGGGTTCACAGGGTTGCGGCGAGCGGGGCGAGGGCGTCGGCGTGCAGAGCCGACGTGCTGACGCGATGCTCGTCAGCCGGCTCCGACGGCCGGCCCTTCGCGGGTGATGATGCCGCCGGTTTTGGCGAGCGACACCATCCCGCCCAAGCCGGACCGCGCGCTCCCCGTACGGCCGGTGCATAGGCATACGTCCTGCGGCGACCCGGGACAGCTGGTGGGTGACCGGCACGGGCATACACACGTAGAGGACCGCACGCGGCACACGCTGACCAAGGCCCCCTGTGCCACGATCGTCCGGGGGCTGCGCTACTTGCGAACTCGGCCCCACGGTTTGAAGACCGAGAGCACTGTGGCAAAGCTCAGGAGCGCCAGGGCGGTGGCTCCGAGGAACGAGACGAACCAGATGTCCTGCAACGGCTGCTCGCCCGTGGCGAGTTCGGTGATGGGGCCCAGGAAGGCCAGCATCATCGCGCAGGCGACGACGTTGAGGACCAGCTTCACAGCGACCCACCAGTAGCGTACGAGGCCCCACTTGGTCGCCAACCCCAGCAGGACGCCGGTGAGCAGGCAGACCGTCCCTGCTACGAGTGCTGAGAGCAGAAGAGGGACGACGAAAAAGTCCGCGAGTGCGCGGTATACGGTGGTGCGGTCCTCGCCCGCGCGTGCCCAACCGATCGCCACCAGGACGATGGAGATGACATCGATGCCGATCCAGGCTCCCGCCGAGACGACGTGCGTGACCAGGATGCTCTTGCGCAGCCGGACCGGGATGCTCCACGAAACCCGGCGAGCCCGTTGCGGTGGGGTGGTTGGCGCTGTGGAAAGCGTGGTCATGGCTGTCCTAGTCTGTGGATCTTCTCGGCTACGGCTCAGCAGTCGGAGCCTGTGACGGGGGCCCGCCCTGAGCGGATAGATGACATGCGGTGTGCGGCCGTCCGGCCTGTCTGTCTGTCTGTCCGGAGCACTACGGACGATGGCCTCGCTCTATGCGCGCCACAGCCAGTCGATCCGGTCATCCATCGGCTCGAAGCCGGCGCGCACCAGGTTGTGCAGGGACGGGTTGTGTTCAGCGGGGCCCGCCGCGTCCGTCCCGGCGACGATCCATCGGCAGCCCTCGTCCGCGGCCCTCCGTACGCCCGCCACGACGGCACGACGGCACATTGCTCGGGGCGGAACGGGGCGGACCCGACGGCCAGGCGCACGCGCCTTCGTGCACACCCACAACTCCCCACCAGCCACAACACCCGGCTCGGCCCGCGCGATTGCGAGTTGGGGTGGCAGGCCAGGGTGGTCCGGCAGGGGACCTGATCAGATCGAGGACAGGACGTCCAGCGCAGTGGTGTGGATCTGGGGGGCGGCGGCCAGGAAATCGCGGCTGGCCGCGTTCCAGGGCTTGCCGTCCAGGTCGGTGACGGTGCCTCCGGCCTCGGCGACCAGCAGGGCGCCCGCGACGAGACCGGAGCGGACGTCGGAGAACTGCCAGAAGGCGTCCATACGTCCGGCGGCGACGTGGATGAGCTGCAGCGTGGCCGGCACGGACACGCGCACGACGAGACCGGCGACGAGCATGGCGGTGACCGATGCGCCGATGCGGCGGAAGGTGTCGGTGCTCTCGCCGGGCCGGGCCTGCCCGGTGCCGATCAGCGCGGCACCCAGGTCGTTCTTCGCCGACACCGTCAGCGTACGGCCGTTGAGGTGGGCGCCGCCGCCGGCGGTGGCGGTGTAGGTGTCGCCGGTCAGCGGGAGGTGGACGACCGTGAGGACCGGCTGGTTGTCGCGCACCAGGGTGGCGGTCACGGCCCAGTCGGGCATGCCGTGGACGTGGTTGATGTTGCCCTCGGCCGGGTCGACGACCCACCACTCGCCCGGCGGGAGCGCCCCGCCGGCCAGCTCGTCCTCCGCCCACTGCGATCCCGCCCTCGCCCGCAGCAGCGGCTCGCGCAGCACGGCGAGGACCGCGTCGTCGTTCGCGTGGATCTCGCCGACGACCTCCTCCAAACTCACGCCCCGGGCATGGGCCGTGTAGCGCTCCCGCAGGGTGACTCCGGCGTCCTCCACCGCAGCGGTCACCGCGGACAGGAGCGTGGCGTCGGGGTCGAAAGGCATGGCTGTGGTCATGGCGCACTCCCTGGATTCGGTAGAAGCGGGGATGTTCCGGAAGCTGTCCTCCGCCCCACATCTCGAAGGTAGAAGCTGCGACTGTTAACAACAAGTGCATGGTTTTCACTTATACAGTTACTGCCATGCAACTGGATCTGAACCTGCTCGCCGCCCTGGACGCGCTCCTCGAGGAAGGAAGCGTCCAGGGTGCCGCCGCCCGCCTTCATGTCACCTCCCCGGCGATGAGCCGCTCCCTTGGCCGTATCCGCAAAGCCACCGGCGACCAGATCCTGGTCCGCACCGGACGCCACATGACTCCCACCACCCGCGCCCTGGCCATGCGCACCCAGGTCCACGCCCTGGTACAGCAGGCCCACCACCTGCTGTCCGCTCAGACGGAACTCGACCTGGCGACTCTGGAGCGGGTGTTCACCGTCCGCTGGCACGACGCCCTCACCACCACCTGCGGGACCGCCCTGATCGCCGCGGTGCACCGCCAGGCCCCCGGGGTGCAACTCCGGCTGACCGCCGAGCCCGGTGACGACACCCCCGAGCTCCGCCGCGGTGAGGTCGACCTCGCCTCCAGCGCCGGCCCGCCGTCCCTGCCCGACATCCGCCACCGCCTCATCGGCCGCGACCGGCTCGTCCTGGCCGTCCGCCCGGGCCACTCCCTCACCCGACAGCCCGTCACCCCCGAGAGATACGCGGCGGCCGATCACCTCACCGTCTCCCGGCGCGGACTCCTCCACAACCGGATCGACGACGTCCTGAGTGCCCTCGGCCACAAACGCCGCGTCATCGCCTCCGCCCCCACCACCGCCACCGCACTCCAACTCGCCCGCGACACCGACCTCGTGGTCACCCTCCCCGACGCGGCCACCCGCTCCGCCCGCCACCAACTCGGCCTGAACACCCTGCCAGTGCCACTCGACCTACCCGAAGTACCCCTGCACCTGCTCTGGCACCAACGCCACGACAACGACCCCGCCCACACCTGGCTACGCGAAACAGCCACCCAAACCCTGCGCACCCTGTTCACCTCACCCAGCCAGTAGCAGCCCAACAGGCCACACCCGCCGGACCGCGGAGGGCGGTACCCTCCGCCGAGCCCCACACAGCCGCACGGCCACGGCCTGTGGGCCGTGCGGCCGTCTGTGCGACCTGACGGAAGTGCAAGCCCAGCAGACCGGTACCACCGTCCGTCTGCATCTGACCCTCAACTGACAGGCGAGCCGATCATCGGCAGAGTGGTCGTGCCGAGGGCGGCCAGGGCGGTCTGGAACTTGTAGGCGATCGCGTCGATCACCTCACGGTGATCCCGCCGGCGGCCACCCCGCTTCGGCGTCCGGGCCGGGAGCGACGGCTCGATCCGCGTCCGCTGCGCATCAGCCAACGGCACGGAACGCTCGCCCGCCCCCATGCTTTCGCCGCCGGCTACTTCGTCTCGCGGTTCGCGGAGAAGGCGGGCGCTTTCCCCAGCACTTCGATCGTCTCTTCCATCTCGCGGACTTTACGGCGCAGTTGCGCAAGTTCCTCGTGCTCGGCCGTGGTCAGCGCGCCCGCCGGCCCTTGGCCTCGCTCCGCCGCCAGTTCCTCCGCGATGGCCGCCGCGAACACGTCCACGTCGTCCTCGGTGGTGTCGAAGGAGGTCATCCAGCGGACCTCGCCGGCCTGCTCGTCCCAGGTGTAGAAGCGGAAACGCTTCTGGAGGCGCTCGGTGACGGCCGGCGGCAGGACGGCGAAGATCTGGTTGGCCTGCACCGGGCGGGGGATCTCCAGGCCGGGCAGTTCGCGCACCGCCTCGTACAGCCGCTGGGTCATCGCGTTGGAGCGGGCCGCCGAGCGCAGCCAGAGGTCGCCGCCGAGCAGCGCCTCGAACTGCACCGACATGAAACGCATCTTGGAGCCCAGCTGCATGCTCGTCTTGCGCAGGTGGGCCATGCCGCGTACCGCGTTCTCGTTGAGCACGATCACCGCCTCGCCGAAGAGCAGCCCGTTCTTGGTGCCGCCGAGCGAGAGGACGTCCACGCCGGCGTCGGTGGTCATCTCGCGCAGGGACACGCCGAGGGTGGCGGCGGCGTTGGCGAGCCGGGCGCCGTCCAGGTAGACGAGCATGCCGAGGTCGTGCGCGTGGTCGCAGATCGCACGGATCTCGTCCGGCGTGTAGCAGGTGCCGAGCTCGGTGGACTGGGCGATCGAGACGACCCTGGGCCGGGCCCGGTGCTCGTCCTCGAAGCCCCATGCCTGACGGTCGATCAGCTCAGGGGTGAGCTTGCCGTCCCATGTGGGCACCGTCAGGAGCTTGATCCCGGCGACCTTCTCGGGCGCCCCGCCCTCGTCGACGTTGACGTGGGCCGACTCGGCGCAGACCACGGCGTCCCAGCGGTCGAGCATGGTCTGGAGCGCGAACACGTTCGCGCCGGTGCCGTTGAAGACCGGGTACGTGTGCGCGGTGGGGCCGAAGTGGCCGCGCACCACTTCCTGGAGGCGCTCGGTGTAGACGTCGGCACCGTAGCTGGCCTGGTGGCCGCCGTTGGCCAGGGCGATCGCCGCAAGGATCTCGGGGTGCGCACCCGCGTAGTTGTCGCTGGCGAAGCCGCGCTCGTCCGGGTCGTGTCGTCGCTGTAGGGTCATGGTGCTCGCTCACTTGTTTCGGTCGTACGGGTGTGACACATGTGGTCCGGACGGGCGCCGGCCGGTCCGCTCAGGCCGACGCCGGCTCCGTCCGCGCGCGGGCCTTCTCCAGGCCGCGCACCAACGGCGGCGCGGCGAGCCCGAGCAGGGCGAAGAGCGCCGCGAGGACCAGCCAGCCGGTCGCCGCCGCGCCGACGACCAGGGAGGTCATCAGCCACGGCCCGGCGAACTGCTGGAGCCCGCGCCCCAGGGAGAACACCGCCTGGTACTCCCCCTGCCGGCCCGCCGGGGCGAGCCCGAAGGACAGGCCCCAGCTCGCCGACGCCTGGTACAGCTCGCCGAGGACAAGCACCAGCGCGCCGCCCAGCAGGGCCGCGCTGTCCAGGAGCGCGCCGTGTCCCCCGCTCACCGCGAAGACCAGGCAGGACGCCCCCAGTGCCCACCCCGCCCAGCGCAGCATACGGGCCGCTCCCGCCGGGGTACCCGCGCCTCTGCTGACCGTGACCTGGAACAACAGCACCAGGACGGTGTCCAGGATCAGCAGCCCCGACACCAGCAGCGCGGGCGCGTCGGTGCCGGTGACGATCCACAGCGGCAGACCGACCGTCAGCAACGGGTGGTACAGCTCCAGAGCGCCGCACACCAGCGCGACCGCCACATAGCGCACGTCCCGCAGCGCGGCGCTGCGCAGCACCCCGCCCGGCGCCTCGGCGGCGGTGGCCCGGGGCCCGGCGCCCGCGGGCAGCCGCATTGCGAGCAGCACGGCGACGGAGACCGACTGGAGGGCGGCGTTGGCGAGGACCGTGGCGTACAGGGCGGTCGAGGTGCCGGCCGCGATGGCGGCTCCGGCCAGCGCGGCGCCGCCGAGGAAGCCCAGGTTGAACAGGCTGCGCATCTGCGCGCTCACCCTGACCCGTTCCGCCTCGCCCACCAGCGCGTCGGTGAGCGACGCCTGGAGCGCGCCCGCCGAGGTCTCCAGGACCGCGATGGCGCAGGCGACCGCGAGGAACGCGGCGAAGCCGTCCACCAGGCAGTACGCGGAGAAGCCGGCGGCCGCGAGCAGGAAGTTGACGGTGAGTACCCGGGCCGCGCCGAGCCGGTCCGCGAGTCGGCCGATGGGCACGGTGCAGACCAGACCGCAGAGCCCGGCGACCGACAGGGCGAGGCCCACGCGCTGGGCGGGGATGCCGATGGTCCGGGTGAAGAACACGGCGCTGGACGTGAGGAACACCCCGAGCCCCAGGGACTGGATGAGCGTGAGGACGCCGAGTCTGCGCGCGTTCCCGGCGGCCGGAAGGATCTCCCGGAACCAGGCGTGCAGCATGCCGTACCGGCGTGCCTCAGCCATGCGGCTCAGCTCCCTCGGCCCGCTCGGCCTGCTCGGTCCGCAGCCCGTAGACCTCCATCGCGGTGTGCACGGCGGCGCGAACCCCGGCGGCGCTCCGCCCTCGGAACCGGAAGATCCCGCAGCCCTCGTCATAACTGCCGGGCCCGGTCATGATCTGGCCGATCGCGGGCAGTTCCTCGTGGTAGACCTCGGGGACGGCCGACCCGGGCGAGGTGCGCGCGACGACCCGTCCGGGCAGCTCGCGCGGGGCGGGGTAGATGAGCCAGCCGCCGGCCCGGGGCCCGACCGGCTCGGACGGCTGCCACAGCGGGGGCAGGCCCAGGGCCGCCCGGAACGCCTCGGCGAACAGGTCGATGCCGTAGAGGTCGACGTGCAGGAACGGCACCTGCGCGCCGCCCGGCCGCAGCCCGACCTCCAGGAACACCAGCTCGCCCCCCGGACGTCGGATCGCCTCCAGGTGGAACGCGCCGTCGCGCAGCCCGAGCGCCCGCAGACAGCGGTCGGCGAACGTGGTGAGCTTGTCGCGCTGGGGGCCAGGGTCGAGCAGGACCGAGCCCAGCGGGCGGCCGTGTGCGTAGTCCAGGCAGGTGTGGACGTACTGGGAAGCGGTGACGAAGTGGAGGCGGCCGGAGCGGCGGACGCCGTCGACGTGGAAGATGTCCCCGTCGACGTACTCCTCGCACTCGTACGCCTCGGGGTCGACGCCCTTGAGCGCGTCGCGCAGTTCGTCGGCGCTGTGGACGACGGTGACTCCCTGGGAGCCCGCCGCGGCGCGCGGCTTGAGGACCAGGGGCAGACCGCCGAGGGCGTCGACGACCGCCTCCGCCGAGGGCGCGTCGTCGAGGCTCCGGAACCGGGGAACCCGCAGTCCTGCCGCGCCTACCGCGCTCTTCATGGCGGGCTTGTCCTTGAACCGCCGGACCAGGTCGAGGCCGTAGCCGCCGGGGACGCCGAGTGCGGCCGAGAGCCGGGCGGCCGTCAGGATGTCGTACTCGGACTGGCCGAAGACGGCCTCGGGCGTGCCGTGCCGGTCCGCGATCTCCCGCACGAGGGGCAGCAGGTCGTCGTGGTCGAGGCTGTCGCGCACATGGACCTCGGTCGCCCCGTCCTGGTCGAGCGCGGGCAGCCCGCCGGGCGTGGTGAGGTACACCATCCGGCAGGGGTGGCCGTCGAGGAAACGGTGGTATTCGCCGAACTCGTCGCCGGAGCGGTTGAGGACGACGTACAGCGGTGTGGTCCGGTCGGTCACGCGTCCGCTCCCGGTCGCAGGGTGTCGGGCAGGCAGGCGTCGAGATCGGCGGCGCTCACCCGGCCGAAGCCGGGCGCGGGCCGGTCACGGTGGGCCGGGGTCCTGGCGAGGAAGGCCGCCGCGCGAGGCTCCCCGGCGCCGCCGAGGCGCTGCCAGACGAGCTCGGCGAGGTCCGGCATCACCGGGAACGCCAGCAGGGACAGGCCCTTGAGCCACCAGTAGGCGCCGTCCTCGGCCGCGTGGGCGACCGCGTCGTCGGCGCACCAGCGGTCGAGCGCCGCGACCGCGCGCCGGGTCGAGACACGGGCGCCGTCGAGCGCCGCGGACTGCTCGGCGAGCAGGGCTTCCACGAGGTCGGCGACGGCCGGGGCGGGCGCCTGCGGCGGCCCCTCGGGCAGCCGGCTCCAGGCGGCGTCGATCCGCTTGCCGAGGCCGTCGGCGAGCGTGGCGTTCGCGGTCCGAAGGAAGTCCGCCGTCTCGAAGCTCGCCGCCCCGGACTCCAGATCGGCCCCGGCGAGGTAGTACCGGACGGTGTCCACGCCGATGGCGGGCGACGCGGCGATGTCCGCCGCCCAGATGGCGTGCCGGGCGCTGGTGGAGAACTTCCGCCCGGCCAGCCGGTAGAAGTTGTTGATCAGGCACCGGTCGTACGGCTTCATGTCGCCGTGCAGCAGGCTGGTGCCGACGATCGAGACCAGGGTGGGGATCACGTTGTCGATCCCCAGGGTGGTGATGGTGGTGACCCCGGAGTCGGGGTCGAAGGCGTTCACGCCGGTGCCGGAGAGCCGGCCGTGGACGGCGCCGGCGAGGCGGGCGAACATGAAGATCCCGGCGTACGGGAAGAGGGCGCGCGGCACGTCCGGCTCGGGCGCGGGCAGCGGAAGTCCCCACGTCTGCGGGGCGCTCAGCCGTACGGTCATGCCGTCGCGCTCCAGGAAGCGCGCCACGGTCGCCCGGTAGCGGTCGGCGACGCCCAGGTCCACGAGCGTGCTGTCCAGGAGGTCGCGGTCCGGCAGCCGCAGGAAGAGGCTGGAGATCTCCCGCCAGGTCAGCGGCCCCTCGTCGAGCAGGGGGCGCGGCTCGACGACCGACTCGGGCAGGAAGTGCGCACTGCACTCCTCGCAGAAGTAACTGGCGATGCCCGCACCGCACTCGGGGCAGCGGCCCTGGAGCCAGCCGCCCACCACCCAGCGGTCCGACGCCGCGCAGTAGGGCACGCGCTCGGTGCGCGTGAGCACCGCGCCCCGGGCCGTCAGCCGCTCGATCGAGGCGGCGACCTCCTGCTCGAACCGCTCTCGCCAGGGCTGCCGATCGGGGACGACGAACGCGTCGATGCCGATGCGCAGCGCGGCCAAGTCGTCCTGGATGCGCTGTCCGTAGCGGGCGGCGACCTCGCCGGGCGTGGAGTCCTCGGCGTGCGCCCTGAGCGTCACGTACGACTCGTACACATCGCTGCCGGTGATCACCAACGGCAGGTCGCCCCGGACCCGCAGATGCCGCGCGATCATGTCCGACCACAGGAAGGGGCCGCCGATGTGGCCGAGGTGCAGGGGGCCGTTGGGTGTGGCCTCGGGCGGCACCAGGAGGTAGTGCCGGGGGGTGTGCGTGTCCCCGGTCAGCAGGCTCATGTCCGCGTTCTCCCGTCGAGCAGGTTCAGTGCGTCCTCGGCCATGGCCGGGGCGAGTCGGTAGCCGGAGCCGGAGCCGCCGATGGCCATGACCACGTCGTCACCGCCGACCGTGTCCACGACCGGCAGACGGCCGGGGGTGAAGCAGTCGCTGAAGACGCGGCCGCCGAGCAGGTGCGGCAGGAATCCCGGTATGTGCCGGGCGAGCAGGGCTCGGGCGAGTTCCCGGTCGCGGGCGTCGATGGCGAGCGGTTCGTCGGGGCCTCGGTCCCAGTCGGGTGAGGTGATGCTGAAGATCCAGTGGCCGCCGGGGCGGTGGGGCAGCAGGAAGGCGTCGGCGTCCTCCAGGACGAGTGCCGGGGCGCCCGGCGGGGGCGGCGTCATGATGTGGAACGCCACCACCTTCTTGACCCGGGCCCCGCGCTCGCGGGCCGCCGCCGCCACCGGGCCGTCGAGGACCCAGGGGCCGGGCGCGAGGACCGCCTTGGCGGCGGTGATCCGGCTGCCGTCGGCGGCGACCAGTTCGACGCGCCCGCCCCTGCGGCGTACTTCGGTGACCCGGAAGCCCTCCAGGAGGGTGTTGTCCGGGCGGCCGAGGACCTCGTCGAGAAGCCGGTCGGTGAGCCATTGGGGCTGACCCGCCGTCATAGGTGCGGTGGCCAGCAGGACTTCGTGGCCGCCGTGGGCGAGCCCGGGGAACGTCCGGTCGAGCAGGGCCCGCTGCTCCCCGGTGACCGGGCGGGTGCGGCCGCCGTCGGCCATGGTCGCGTCGAGCGCGGCCGTGTTCTCGCGCGCCACCAGCCAGCGGACGTCGACCGGCGCGCGTCCGGCGTCGCCGAGTCCGGCGGCGAACTCGTCGAAGAGCGCGGTGCTGCGGGCGGCCAGGGCGCGCTGGGCCGGGTTGTGCCCCGTGGGCGTGTCGAACCCGGCCGAGAGACGGGTCGCGCCCGTCCCCCGTCCGGCGTGCGTGATCACGGCGACGCGGCGGCCCGGGTCCCGGCGCACGGCGTAGTACGCGGCGAGGGCGCCGACCGCGCCCGCGCCGAGGACGGCGAGGTCGTAGTGGGGCGCCTCACTGGTCCCGGTGGTGCGCTCACTCATCGGGCGCCGACCACCAGAAGGAGTAGATGACCAGTTCCTCGCCCTGGTCGGCGAAGATCTCGTGGACGGCCCGCGAGGCGAAGCCCACCAGGGAGCCGGGCCCGACGAGCGACCGTTCGCCGTCCACCTCCAGGGTGCCGGATCCGGCGTGGACCACCCAGATCTCCTGGACCGCGTGCTGGTCGGGCGAGCTGGTCCCGCCCGGCGGCACGGTGAAGCGGGCCGCCTTGAACGGCACGCGGGGGAAGACCGAACGGGCGAAGTCCGCCTCGGCGACGGTCACTCCGTCGGGTTCCGCTTCGGTCGGACCGAAGGGGACCAGGGCGCCGATCGCATCGGCCTGGAACTGCGTGACCTGATGAGCGGTCATACCGGATACCTCGTCTCACCAAGCATGCTGTTGAGGATGACCGCGCTGCGCCAGGCGAGCAGGCTGAGATTGGGATCGGCGACGCCCCAGGAGTGCCGGGCGCCGTTCTGGAGGTAGATCCGGTTCTCCGCAGGCCCGTCCCATGCGACCGAGAAGTCGTCACCGACGACGAGCGTCCCGCCGTCCCGCCGCAGCCGCGCGTCCAGCGGAGCCATGAAGTCCGGCAGCGCGTAGGCGTATCCGGTGCTCAGGATCACGATATCGGCGGCGAGCACGGCGGGTGCGTCCGGGCCCGAGGACTCGACGACGAGCTTCCATTCGTCGGGGCCACCCTCGACCGCGGTGACCGCGCTGTCCGCCCGGAAGCGCAGCCTGCCGGGGTTGTTCTCGATGAACTCGTCGCGGTAGCTCAACCGGTAGATGTCCTGCAGGACTTGGAGGTCGATGCCGTCGCTGGTGTACTTCTGCCGCTCCAGGAGTCGGGCCTTGTGGTCGGCGGGCAGCGCGTGGAAGCGGCGTACGTAGTCGGGCGTGTAGAGGTCGTTGGCGAACGGCGAGTCGTCCATCGGCAGGAACGACGAGCGCCGGCTGACCCAGGTGATGCTCTCGGGGGCCGCGCCGGCCGCCAGGTGGCGCACGATCTCCGCGCCGCTCTGGCCGCCGCCGACCACGACGACCTGCCGTCCGGTCACCTCGGGGGCCCGCAGCAGGAACTCCCCGGAGTGGAAGACGGTGGAGCCGAGGAAGGGGCGGAACGGCTCGGGAACGAACGGGGTGAGCCCAGTACCGAGCACGAGATGACGTGCCGTCACATCGTGCTCGCCGGTACGGAGGTGGAAGGCCCCGTCGTGGAAGTCCACACTGCGTACGTCCGCCCCGAACGTCAGGCTCGGCAGCCGCCCGGCGACCCACTGGAGGTACTGGTTGAACTCGGCGCGCAGGACGGCCGGGAAGTCCGCGGCCAGGAACCGGTAGAGCCGGCCCTCACTCGCGAGGAACGACAGGAACGAGAAGGGACTGGTCGGGTCGACCAGCGTCACCAGGTCCTTGAGCAGCGAGACCTGGAGGGTGGCCTCGGGCAGCAGCAGTCCGGGGTGCCAGGAGAAGCTCTCACGGCGTTCCAGGTGGGCGCCGCGCAGCCCTTCGACCGGATGCGCGAGCGCGGCGAGGCTCATGTTCGCGGGGCCGATGCCGACGGCCGCGTAGTCGAGTATGTGTGCGTTCATGGTGGGATCCGCCGGGTCAGGCCGGGACGACGAGGTCACCGAGCGCCTGCCAGCGGTCGAGGGCGCCCTGCGGCGAGTCGGCGGTGAACAGGGCGTGGCCTAGGCGCGAGCGGCAGTCCTCGACGCCCGGGATGGCCTCACCCGGCGCGAAGTACACGGCGGTCTCGGTGACTTCCGGCAGTGCCTCCAGCTCGGGCCACCCGGTGAGCTCCTGGTACGAGGAGCGGCCGGCGGCGGAGAAGAAGCGGATGCCGGCGCTCTCGGCCTGCGGCCGCGCGAAGGCACCGGCCGCCTCCAGGCCGACGCCGAGCGCGGTGGCGACGGCCACCCTGGGCAGGCTGACGCCGGTCACGAGCCGCAGCAGCTCCACGATCCGGTCGCCCGGCAGCCGGGCGCCGATCTCGATGAGCACCGGACCGTCGGCGGCCAGGCGCAGTTCGCAGTGGAAGGGGCCGCTGGTGATGCCGACGGCGCGGACGACGTCGCCGACGTACGTCTCGACGCTCTTCAGGGTGGTGTCGTCGACGAGGGCCGGGGTGAGGTGGCCCAGCTCCACGAAGTCGGGCTCGGGGCCGAGCAGCGTGCGGCTGAGGGCGACGACGGTGACCTCGCCGCTCTCCAGGACGTAGCCGTCAGCACTGAACTCGGGGCCCTGGACGTACTCTTCGACCAGCACCCGGTGCTCGTGCAGCTTGCCCATGTCGGGCTCCGGGTCGGTCACGAGCCGCTGGAACGCGGCGGTGAGCTGGTCGAGGTCGTCGGCGCGGCTGACGTGGATGCTGCCGGAGCAGGCGACCGGCTTCAGCACGCAGGGGAAGCCGACCCGTTCGGCCGCGGCGCGCAGTTCGGCGTCGGTGGTCGCCTGGGCGAAGCGCGGGGTGCGCAGTCGGGCCTCCGCCACTGCGGCCCGCATGACGCTCTTGTCCCGGACCCGGTCGACGGTCGCCACGGGCAGGCCGGGCAGGTCCAGTGCCGCGGCGACGCGCGCGGTCGCCGTCACATAGATGTCGGAGCCCGGCAGCACCGCCTCGAACGGCTCGGCCCGGTGCAGTTCGAGCACGGCCGCTTCGAGGGCGGCCTGGTCGTTGGTCTCCACCGTCAGCACCGAGTCGGCCGCCGCGCGTACAGCGTCGGAGAGCCGGCGGTCGCCGGAGTCGGCGGTGGCGACGACGACCCGCAGTCCCATCTCGGCCGCGACGCCGATCAGGGTGGCGCCCCCGGAGGAGGCGGGTTCGACCACGAGGACGCGGGCAGGACGAAGTGCATCTGTGTGCGGCAAAGCGAAATCCCCCGAGGAAGTGCTGTATGGACCGGAATCGTGATCGCGATCCTGATCTTTCTATCCGGGCGCCTTGGTCCCGGTCAATGGATCACCGTAAAAATAGCGGCGAGAGCGAACCTGAGCCGCACATTTTCCGGAACGAGGGCCCCGTCAGCGCCTGTTCGGGTCCCGGAAGCGGCCGAACGCCTTCGTGAAGGTTCTCAGCGGCGAGACCTTCCCTCGGCCGGCTCCGGCGCGGGCGGACGGGGCACGCCGTCGCCACCGGTCGCCTCGGCGAGGGCGGCGACTGCTTCACTTCGGCGTGGGCGCAAGCACCGGCTGCACGGAGTTCGTCCACCTCGCCGAACCTGAAGCCCGGGAGAAGAGCGTGCTCCCTGACCGGTTCCACCAGCCTTCCGCGGTCATCAGCCTCCGTCCGCGGCACCGTCCGCACTCACGGGAACCCGCCACACCAGCCGGGTGCCGCCGCCCTCCGGCCGTTCGCCGAGTGTCAGGGTCCCGCCGAGGGTGACGGCCCGCTCCTTGATGTTCCTCAGCCCGCTGCGTCCGACGTCATCCGGCACCCCGCAGCCGTCGTCCGTCACCGTGAGCGTCAACTCGCCCCGGGCGCACTGAAGCCGGACGTCCACCGCCTGTGCCCCGGAGTGCCGGGCCGCGTTGCTGAGCGCCTCGCCGAGCACCGCGAGCGCATGGTCGGCGATGTCGCCGGGGACATCGGTCTCGACGAGCCCCTCGATGCGCAGTGCGGGCGGGAATCCGAGTGACGTGGCCGAGGCTCTGACCCCCGCGGCCCCCCCGCCCCGCCGGCCGGCGCGCTCCCCCCCCACCCCCCGGTGGGTGCGCAGTGCGAAAATAGTGGAACGGGAT